>NZ_JPGU01000027.1:0-62831 GCF_000732115.1 Frankia sp. CeD | reverse complement strand
CGGTTCGGTTCCTTCTGGGGACGGGGGCTGCTCCTCGGCCTGGTGCTGGTCGTGCTGGTCGTGCCGGTGCTGCGCCGGGCGGTGGTCGGCTGGCTGCTGGGTGGGCGGCTGCGGCGACGCTGGGCGGCCGCTTGCCATGCCTGCCGGGTGGAAACACCGTCTGCTGGGGGTGGTGGGCGTGTTCCCCGGATACGGCGGGCGCGGCGGGGCGCGGCGGGCTGGCATCTGCGGCTGGTCCTGTCACCAGGCCTGAGCGTGGACGATCTCCAACAGGCGGCGGGGAAGCTGACGGCCACGCTGAAGCTGCGGGAGGTGCGGATCTCTCCGGATCTGGACCGGGCGGACCGGGTCGGCCTGGTGTTGGTGCGCCGTGAGGTGCTGGGCCGGGCNGTCCGCGCGGATCTGCTGCCCGCCGGTGCGGCCGGTGAGCTGGACGCCCTACCGATCGGGGTGCGGGAGGACCGCCGGGCCTGGCTGCTGCCGCTGCGCGGGTNGCATGTGCTCATCGCCGGGGCCACCGGGGCCGGTAANGGCTCGGTCATCTGGTCGATCATCCGGGCGCTTGCCCCGTCGATCCGCGGGGGCGTCGCGGAGGTCTGGGCGTGTGACCCGAAGGGCGGCATGGAACTCGCCTTCGGGGAACCTTTGTTCGCGCGTTTCGNCGTAACCGCGGCGACGATCGCGGATCTCCTCGAAGATGCCGTGACGGTCATGGAGCGGCGCACGGGCCGGCTACGCGGGGTGGCCCGGTCCCACACACCCACCCCGGACGATCCCCTGATCGTGATCATCATCGATGAGGTCGCGAGCCTGACGGCCTACGTATCCGATGCGGAAGTCAAGAAGCGGATCGCGGTTGCGCTGCAACTGTTGCTCTCCCAGGGCCGGGCACCGGGGGTCGTCGTCGTCGGNGCGCTGCAAGACCCCGGCAAGGATGTGTTGCCGTTCCGGGACCTGTTCCCCGTCCGGGTCGCGCTCCGGCTCACAGAACCAGTACAGATCAACATGGTGTTGGGGGAAGGTGCCCGGGATCGAGGCGCGCTTTGCGACCGCGTTCCCCGGGGCCTGCCCGGGGTCGGCTACGTCCTGGTGGACGAAGACCCGACCCCCGTCCGGGTCCGCGCCGGCTGGCTCACCGACGACGACATCCGGACCATGGCCGCGCAGCACGCTCCGGTCCATCCCACCACCCCGATGGAACCGGCGGAAGGGTGGCGACCACAACTGCCCTCGATGCCCTCGATGCCGTCCATGCCCCCTTGCGACCCCCGCGCAGCCTCCCCACCCTGCACCACCCCCACCGGTCCCCGGGACGTGGACGACCCGACGATTCCGCTGCGCGCATGGCGGCGACCCCCGCCACCCCCGGCGCTGCCCCCGGCTCCCCCGCCGGTCACCGCGGACGACGGCTCACCAGCCGCTGAACAAGCATGGGCGCNCTGGGAAGAGCAGTTTCGGCGGTCCGACTGACCATCTCACGCCGATGACCGCGGCGCGTTNCCCCTCCATCTGATTCCCGNATGTGGGTGGTGTGGCTCTGCCACACCCGAAAGGAGTCACGGAAAGTGGNGGAGTCCGTACAGGTTGCGGTAGCCGGTGGCTGTGTTTCTCCGATTCGCCTGAAGGGCCATACGGATCATGTGGATGTCGCGACCGGGGAGGTGCGGCGGGCGTTCTCGGCGGCGGGTTTGCCCGGCGGGGNGGTGCATGTGCGGTGCAACAACCGGCGGGAGTCGGTCTGCCCGGCGTGTTCGGCGACGTACAAGCGGGATGCCCGGCGGATCGTGCTGTCCGGGCTGGCCGGTGGCACGAGCGTTCCCGACACGGTCAGCGGTCATCCGGCGCTGTTCGTGACGTTGACCGCGCCGAGTTTCGGGCCGGTGCACTCCCGCCGGTCCCGGGGGAAGCGGGGTGAGGCGCGGGCGTGCCGGCCTCGGCGGAGCGAATGCCCGCATGGACGGCCGGCGGGCTGCCACGCCCGGCACGGGGACGGGGATCCCACGCTCGGACAGCCGCTGTGCCCGGACTGCTTCGACTATCCGGGCGCGGTCATCTGGAACTCGCTCGCGCCGGTGCTGTGGAAGGCCACCCGGGACGCGACCGAATCCGCCGTAGCGGCGGCGGCCGGTCTGACGGTGGCCGGTCTGCGCCGTCAGGTACGGATCACCTTCGTGAAAGCCGTGGAAATGCAGGCCCGGGGCCTGGTCCACCTGCACGCCGTCGTCCGGGTCGACGGGCGCGGCGAGGACCCGGATGACCTCGTGGCCCCGCCCGGGTGGGCGACCACCCGTCTGGTTGCCGACTGTCTGCGGGCTGTCGTGGCAGAGGTATCGGTGACAGCGCCCGACCCGCACGATCCGGCCGGAACGCTGGCGGTGCGCTGGGGGGTGCAGGTCGATATTCGGCCGGTCGCGTTGGATGGACCCACCACCTCGGGGAAGATCGCTAACTATCTGGCGAAATACCTGACGAAGTCCGTCACGGCCGGGGGGCTGCTGGACCGGCCGGTGCGTAGCCTCGCCCATCTCGCCCGGCTCCCCCTGCACGCGCATGCGCGGCGGATGGTGGAAACCTGCTGGCAGCTTGGCACCGATGAAACGTTCGCGGCGGCACTCGACGAGGCGGCCGGACGGCTTCCGGGCCGGTTGCCGGGGTTGCTGCGTTGGTCCCACGCGTTTGGCTGGGGTGGACACTGGATCACGAAAAGCAGGAAGTACAGCACGACGTTCGGCGCGTTGCGCGGCGCGCGGCGGGTCTACGCACGGCTGATCGGCGGGGCGCTGTCCGGTCGGGGGCTGGTGGATGCGTTCGGCCGTCCGGACGGGGACCCGAACACGGTGGCCGTCGGGGTATGGCGGTATGCCGGGCGGGGCCTGCTCACCGATGGTGATATCGGTCCGGCCGGTGCGGGACCCCCTGTGTCACCTGCTGGGAGGTCAGCCCCTGGGCGGGGTGAGCCGTGAGCATCGACACGATGCTGCCGTTTGACGACTGGGACCCCGGCGGCGGCCGGCGCGAACCGGCCGGGCCGGTGGCCGTGCCGGAAGAGATGAGCACCGAAGGTGCCGATCCGCCTGTCACCCCGACCATCGGGCCAACCGCCGGGAAGGCCGTCACGCCGCGACCGGTGGGGGTGGGCGGGCGGGCCGCCGGACAGCCGTCCGCCACCCCGGGGCATAACGGACAGCGTTCGAATGGTTTTGTTCCGCCGTGTAAGGGGGTGCGGCGGGGGATACCGTCTCCAGACGAGTGGGGACGGGTCCAAGCGGCTCACGCGCCGCGCTGGTCGGCCCGGCAACGCGCGCACGCGGCGGCCATGTTCGGGCTCGTGTTCCCTCCCTCCGGTGACGGATCCGCCGGTGCTCCGTGAGGCGGACGGCCACGCTCCCGCTGGTCGGGGGACGCGCGGCCGTCCACCGGCGGGCCTATGCGGCTTCGGTAGCGGCACCCTTCCACTCAACGACGATCAAATCCGGGTCGAAGCGGCTGCCCTTGTACCGGGCCTTCTTCACCACGACCGCGTTGATGTAGTCCTCGACGATCGCACGCTGCCGCGACAACGGGTAGCTGTCCCACTCGGCGCGGATGTTCGCGGGACGCGCTTTGACCACCGCGACAGTCGAAACGTGCTTCTTCCGCTCGGCGAGCAACTCCCTTTCCTGGTCCTCGAAGTGCCGAAGTAGATCAAAGTACCGATCTGTGCTGATCTTCCGCTCCTTGTAACCGGCGTTGAGTGCGGCTATCCGCTCCTGCGTGTCGGCAAGCTCGTTTTCCTTCGGCCATGTCGTGTCAACACGGGCCGCGGCCTGGCTAAGCTCCATCTCCACCTTGGCGATAAGAGCAGCAACGACGTAGGCATCGACCTTGGCGCCATCGCGTACGATCTTGGCGCATCCAAGATTCTGCGGGTTGCACCGGTAGGCGTACCCGCGTTCTCCCGGGCGGGGCATGCCCGACATCTTCCGGGTGCACTCCCCGCACCGGGTGATCCCGCTGAGCAGATAGCGGCGGGCGTTGTGGCCGGTCCCGGGCTGCTTCCGGCGACCGATCTTCGCCACGACCTTTTCCCACTCGTCCGGCGTGATGATCGGCTCCCACTGTCCGACCACAGGATTCCCGGCCGGGTCCCGGACGATTTCGACGTGTCGGCATGTCTCTCCGGTCTGCGGATTGACCGTCGACACCATCCGGCCACGCCATCCGCACAGACGTGGGTTCCGCAAATACGGCTTGATCGTGTTCACCCGCCACGGCTTCCCCCGGGTACCGGTGATCCCACGCGCGTTGAGATCGCGCACGACCGCATCCAACGGGATGCCCTCGGCCACGTCCCGGCAGACCCGCCGCACGATCGGCGACTCCACCGGATGCAACACGGCATGATCCTCAGCCCACCCGAACGGACGCGGTCCCGAGCCCGTTGATCCCTCCGCCTGCAACTCCAGGTGCTTACGGCGCACCCGCCGTGCGGTGTCCGCCGAAGACTTGTTCGCGCACGCAACCAAGATCCGGGCGGTGAACCGGCCATTGTCCGTCAGAAGATNAAAACCGCCGGTCAGACCCACCACCGGGCGGCGGTGATGCTCCACGATCTCAATCGCGTCTTCCAGGTCCCGGGGATCACGCGCCAACCGGTCCAAGTCATAGACGACCACGCCCTGAATCACACCGGAACGCAGATCGGCCAACATCTGTTCCCATAGCGGCCGGACTACCCGCCACACCACGGTGCCGTCCGGGAGACGTACCTTCCGCTTCTTGTACGCGGACGTGTCATTCTCGTTGTAGACCTTGCCCACCGTGCCACCGACCGAAGTCACCCACGCGCGCTCGTCCGCTTCCTGGCGGCCGGTACCCTTCTCATCCCTGGCCGCGTCGTCAGAGATCCGAAGGTACAGACCCCACACCCGACCATCAAACTCGACCAACGACCGGACATCGACCCCAGCATGCGGGTAAACAGCCGGAACCGGAAGCCTACGAACAGAACCGCCATCCACGACCATCGACATAACCAAAGTATATTTCGGAAAACATCCTCGTGCCGATGTCGAGGAACTGGCGGATCCCGACCTCGGTGGCCAGGAACCGGGTCGCCCGGCGCAGGAACGCCCGGTTCTCCACCGCGGCGATGCTGGCGCCCGGGAAGGCGGCCCGTGCCTGCTCGGCCGCCTCCCGATCAACGGGGAAGTTGTCCTTGCCGCCCAGGAAGTAGTCGTACATCCGGGCCGCGTGCGGCTGGTCGGTCCTGAGGTCGACCGGGCTGCGTTCCTCCGCAAGGCTCTTCCACCACTGCCCGACCTCTGGGTCGTGTCGGTCCGCGCTCGTCACCGCAATCAGCCCCCTTGGTAATTGGACGATCCTCACCAAATACCCTAGCGGGGGCGGATTTCGTGTCCCTTTACGGGCGTCAGAATCGGTCGATGGCGGTGACCCTGACCNCCGCGACTCCCGCCTCGTCCGAGGCGGTCAGGTCGATCTCCGCGCTGAAGCCCCAGTCATGGTCCCCGGCCGGGTCGTCGAAGATCTGTCGCGCCGTCCACGTCCCCGGCGTCCCCGGCTTCTCGTCGAGGATGAGCAGACCCGGCCCCCGCGCGTCCGGACCGGTGCCGATCTCGCCATGCTCGGCGAAGTACGGCTCCAACGCCGCCCGCCACCCGTTGGCGTCGAACCCGCCGTCGTACCCGCCGTCGAGCTCGCCAAGCGTGTCGTAGCGGCGCAGCGCGGCAAGCTCGACCCGGCGGAACAGCGCGTTGCGCACCAACNCCCGAAATGCCCGGATGTTGCCCGTGACCGCCGGTGGCCGCTCGTCGACGCCACCACCGCTCGCCGTGGTGCCCGCCGTGGTGCCCGCGCCGTCCCCGGCCGGGTTGCTCAGCCGCTCCCACTCGTCGAGGAGGCTGGAGTCGGTCTGGCGGACCAGTTCCCCCAGCCACTCGGTCAGGTCGACGACCTCCTCGGTGCGGGCGTCCTCGGGCACCGTCTGGCGCAGCGCCTTGTAGGCGTCGGCCAGGTAGCGCAGCAGCAGCCCCTCCGAGCGGGCCAGCCCGTAGAACGCCACGTACTCGGCGAACGTCATCGCCCGCTCGTAGAGCNCCCGCNCCACCGACTTCGGCNCCAGCTCGTAGTCGNCGNCCCNGGGATNCCCCCGCCGGTACAGGGCGAACGCCGCGCCCAGCAGCTCCGCCAGCGGCTGGGGATAGCTGACCTCCTCCAGCAGCTCCATCCGCCGGTCGTAGTCGACGCCCTCGGCCTTCATCGCCGCGACCGCCTCCCCCTTCGCCTTCGACAGCTGGGCGTGCAGCACCTGCCGGGGATTGTCCAGGGTCGCCTCCAGCACCGAAAGCACATCCAGCGCATAGGAGGGGGAGGCCGGGTCGAGCAGCTCCAGCGCGGCCAGCGCGAACGGGGACAGCGGCTGATTGAGCGCGAAGTCGAGCTGCAGGTCCACCGTCACCCGCACGCCGCGGCCCAGCTCGTCGGGGGTGTCGAGGCGCTCCACCACCCCGGCCGCCAGCAGCGCCCGGTAGATCGCGATCGCCCGGTGGATCAGCCGGCGCTGAGTGGCGCGATCCGAATGGTTGTCGGTGAGCAGGTGGCGCATCGACGCGAACGCGTCCCCCGGCCGGTTGATCACGTTGAGCAGCATCGCGTGGTTCACGGTGAACTGGGAGGTCAACGGCTCGGGTTCGGCCGCGATGAGCCGTTCGAACGTCGCCAGGCCGTACCCGACGCTGCCCTCGGGGGGCTTCTTGCGGACCACCTTGCGTCGCTTCTTCGGATCGTCCCCGGCCTTCGCCAACGCGCGTTCGTTTTCGATCACATGCTCGGGGGCCTGCACGACGACGTTGCCGACCGGGTCGTAGCCGGCCCGCCCGGCCCGCCCGGCGATCTGATGGAACTCCCGTGCCGACAGCAGCCGCACCCTGCTCCCGTCGTACTTCGACAGGGAGGTGAACACCACCGTGCGGATCGGCACATTGATCCCCACCCCCAGGGTGTCCGTGCCGCAGATGACTTTCAGTAGCCCCGCCTGGGCGAGCTGCTCCACCAGCCGGCGGTACTTCGGCAGCATTCCGGCGTGATGCACCCCGATGCCGTGGCGGACCAGCCGGGACAGCACCCTGCCGAACCCGGCGGTGAACCGGAAGTTCCCGATCGTCCTCGCGATCGCGTCCTTCTCCGCCCGGGTCGACACGTTCACGCTCATCAGCGCCTGCGCCCGTTCCAACGCCTGCGCCTGGGTGAAGTGCACGACGTAGACGGGAGCCTGGTGGGTCTCCAGCAGCTCACCGATCGTCTCGTGCATCGGCGTGGTGACGAATCGGTAGAACAGCGGCACCGGACGCTGCGCGGAGCGCACCACCGCGGTCCCGCGCCCGGTGCGCCGCGTCAGGTCCGCCTCGAACAGCGACACGTCACCGAGCGTCGCCGACATCAGGACGAACTGGGTGTGCGGCAGTTCCAGCAGCGGCACCTGCCAGGCCCATCCGCGGCCGGGGTCGGCGTAGTAGTGGAACTCGTCCATGACGACCTGACCGACGTCGGCGGCGACCCCGTCGCGCAGCGCGATGTTCGCCAGCACCTCCGCCGTGCAGCAGATGATCGGCGCCGTGTCGTTCACGCTGGCGTCCCCGGTCATCATCCCGACCTGCGCCGCACCGAACATCGCGCACAACGCGAAGAACTTCTCCGACACCAGCGCCTTGATCGGCGCGGTGTAGAAGGTACGCCGCCGCGCCGCCAGCGCCGCGAAGTGCGCCCCCGCCGCGACCAGGCTCTTGCCCGACCCGGTCGGCGTCGCCAGGATCACGTTCGACCCCGAGACGATCTCGATCAGCGCCTCGGACTGCGCCGGGTACAGCTCCAGCCCCTGCTCTGCGACCCACCTGGTGAACGCGTCATAGAGTGCGTCGGGATCGGGCCCGCCGCCGGGCCCGCCGCCGGGGCCGGTCAGGTCCGGGTTCTTCGAGCCGGGGTCCTTCGGCTGGGGGGCCCGTTCGTCGTCATGGCCGGTGCCGGAAGTCGGGGGAAGGTGGTCGGTGAGTGTCATGGTCGTTCGATCGTGCCTGATGGACGCCGCCCACGGCTTTCGGGTGGGCGGCCCGTGACGCTCTGCTACCCGGGGCGGACGGTGTTCGTGAAGTCCGCTTTCCGCGCCTCGATGCGGGGGTACGCCCAACCCGGTTCTGGCGGGTAGCACCAACGCCCCGATCCGGAAAACCGACCACAGGTAGCACTGACAATCCCCCAGACACGGAGGGAAACACGTGTCCCGTGAATCCGAACTGCAGTCGGCCATCGCCGCCTCTGCCGCTGTATCCGGCAGCACCGATTCTGTTATCATAAAATCTACCGTCACCACGTCCGGTACGGCTACCACGTCCGGTACGGCCAAATCCATCCCCACGACCACCCCCGGATCGGGCACCCTCGGTTCTGCCGCGGCGCGCGTCGCAGCACTCCGGCCCGGTGACTACGACGGGTGTCCGCCGGGCCGGTCCCGCCCCGACCCGACCCTGCCGTCGGGGCCGCCGCTCCCGGCCAGGGCCACCGGGCCGAGGCGGTCGACCCGTCCCGACGTGGCGGACCAGTCGAAGACCCTCGGCGAGCAGGTTCTGCTCGCGTTCTTCATCGTCGTGCCCCTGCTTGCCCTGCTCGCCGCGGTCCCGCTGGCCTGGGGGTGGGGGCTGGGCTGGCACGACCTGGTCATCGGTGCCGTCATGTACCTGATCACCGGATTCGGTGTCACCGTGGGCTACCACCGGCTGTTCACGCATGGTTCCTTCCGGACCGGTCGGCCGCTGCGGATAATCCTCGCCGTCGCCGGGAGCCTCGCCATCGAAATGGGGGTGACCGACTGGGTCGCGGCCCACCGGCGGCATCACAAATACTCCGACCAGGCAGCTGATCCGCATTCACCGTGGCGTTTCGGTCATCATGGCAGGGGCCTGGCGAAAGGGTTCCTGCACGCCCATGTCGGATGGCTTTTCCACCCGGAACGGACCGCGCCGGAGACGTTCTGCCCGGATCTGCTCGCCGATCGGGACATCGCGGCGATCTCGGCCCGCTTCCCCTGGCTCGTCGCCGCCTCGGTGCTGCTGCCGCCGCTGGTCGGCGGCCTGTGGAGCATGTCCTGGGCCGGGGCCGCGACCGCGTTGTTCTGGGGAGCGCTGGTCCGTATCGCGCTGCTGCACCACGTCACCTTCTCCATCAACTCGATCTGCCACACGATCGGCACCCGACCGTTCGCGGCCCGGGACCGCTCCAGCAACGTGTGGTGGCTGGCCATACCCTCGCTGGGGGAGTCGTGGCACANCCTGCNCCACGCCGNCCCCACCAGCGCCCGCCACGGCGTCCTGCCCGGCCAGATCGATCCCAGCGCCGCACTCATCCGCCTGTTCGAGAAGCTCGGCTGGGCGCACGACGTGCGGTGGCCCACCGCCAAACGGATCGCCGCCCGCCGAGTGGACGCCGGCGCGGGGCGTTGAGAAACGACGTCGAACGTCATAGCTTGGCCGGAAAAAACCGGCATGGGCTTTAAGCGTGCCATCTCGGTCGAATCTTCACTGCCGGGCCCCTTTACCCCAACGGAAGCGTCCCTGGACGGGGGAGAGCGGTCTGCGACGGCGTCCGGGTGCTGCGGGACCGCAGCCGGGGAACACAAGGGGGAGGGCTCGGTCAGCCGGCCATCCGTACCGTGCCGGCGCCACCTCGGGCCCCGCCTCCGGCGCCACCGCGGGCGCCCGCGGGGCCGGCCGAACCGCCTTGCCGGTCGGAGACCCGCAGGATGCGGCCGGGCGGCTGTTCGTCTCCGCTGAGCCAGTATCCGCGGTCGCGGCGTAACCCGGCCCGTTCCGGGGAAAGACAGGCCCCCTTCACCCGATGCGCGTCGAAGCCGGTGGTGGTGCCGGCGAAGGTCTCGTGGCAGGACGGGCAGTGCGCCGCGGTCAGCGCCGTCCAGCGCACGTCGCAGCCGCCGCAGCTGAGCAGGATGGGGCGTTCGTACTCGCTGTCCCGTCCTGCCATGAAACNGCCTCTTCCCGCGAAGGTTCCGATCTCCCGTCGTCGGATTCTTGCCGCTCAACGTTTCCAACGTGGGCATTTCGGCTTTCTAGCTCTTCGGGCGCGTCGCGTCACCGGGCTGCCACTGGCCGCCGGGGGTGCCGTGGACCCTGGCACCGCGACCGTGAGTACTGGCCCGACAGCCGTGAGCACCGTCCCGGAGGGGCGCGAACTGTCGGACCCGCCGGTGAGAATCGACCAGTGACGTCGGCATCCCCGTCCTACCCGGAGTCGGGCCTGCTCGCCCGGCTGCGGGCCGACGGGTTCGTCCGCCGGGATCTGCTCGCCCTGGTCCCGCTGGGCGGAGCCGGCCTCGGGGTGGCCTACCGGCCCCGGGCCGCGTCCGCGCCCACGGTGAGCGGTGGCACCGGTCGGGAGGACACGGACGGTCGGGAGGGTGCGGACAGCCCGGAGGGTCTGAAGGGTAGGGACGGCCCGCGTGGGGCGGGCGGTGCGGTGGCGCCGGGCGTGGTGCGGCTCGCGGTTCCCCTGGCCGGGGCCGGCCAGGCCGCGCGGGTGCTCGCCGGGATCGAGGCGTTGCTGGCACCCCGCTGGGTCTGGTGGTCGGCGCGGTCCGCGACGCGCGTGCCGCTCGCCTAGACGGGGTCGAGGCCGAGCGGCTGTTCACGGACAAGGCGTCCGGGAAGGATGCCGATCGGCCGAAGCTCGACGAGATGCTCGCGTTTGTCCGCGAGGGCGACACCGTGCTCGTGCACTCGATGGACCGCCTCGCCCGCAACCTTGACGATCTGCGCCGCATCGTGCGGACCCTCACGGCCAAGGGCGTGCGGGTCGAGTTCGTCAAGGAGGGCCTGACCTTCATCGGCGAGGACTCGCCGATGGCGACCCTGCTGCTGTCCGTCATGGGCGCGTTCGCCGAGTTCGAGCGCGCACTGATCCTCGAACGCCGGCGCGAGGGCATCGCCGCCGCGAAGCAGCGCGGCGCCTACACCGGCCGCAAGCCCGCCCTGACCCCGGGCCAGGCCCGGGATCTGGTCGCGCGCGCCGCCGCCGGCGAGCAGAAGTCCGATCTGGCCCGCGAGTTCGGCGTCAGCCGCGAGACGGTGTACAGCTACCTGCGCGCCACCGAGACGGCAGCTGCCGCGGGCTGAGTCGACACGGCCTGCCAGACCCGTCCGACGGCTCAGCGCTCACGGGACGGACTCGGTGAGGAACGCCGCGATGGTGTCGAGACCGGGGCGGTAGCCGTCGCTGGTGTCGACGGGGAGCCGCGGGAGGTCCAGGCTGATGTCGACGAAGCCATCCAGAGAGTGGCGGCCGGCGGCGATGTCGTCGAGGAGGTCGCGGTCGCCGTGGGCAGTGCGGTGGGGATCGAGCCCGGCGCGGGNGGTGATCCGCTGGTGGGCGACGGCGGCGTCGACGGTGCAGCGGATGATTCGCACGTCGGCGTGGGCGGTGAGCGGTTCCAGATGGGGGTCCAGAGCCGGTCCTGGAACGCGGCCTCTGCCACGACGGTGACGCCCGCTTACGCCAGGCCTCCCCGGACTGCCAGTGCGTATCACTGCGCACAGCTCTGCACAGTGCAGCAACGCACATCGTGAGGGCAGTATCCGAGTTCGGACCGAATGTGACAAGCCCCAACGGGTTTCGGCGCCGCGCGGCGGGGCGAAAGGACGCGAGAACGCGTCAGGGGCCGCAGCCCTCTGAATGGCTGCGGCCCCTGACGGCTGGGACGTCGGTGACGCTACCGGCTGGGGNGCCCNGGCTCCTCCGCCAGGCCGCCGGGCAGGTCGTCGAACTCGCCGGCCGTCACGCCGGCGACGAAGGCCTCCCACTCGACCTCGGTGAAGTAGAGGACCGGGCCATCCAAACCGGCGGTACCGCGCATCGTGATCGCCGGCCGTCCCGGCTCGAAGACCTTGTCGTCCCTGTGGAAGTCCGCTGGGACCTGCTCGGCCGGAATGTGCCCGGTGATGACGCCGCCGTCCCGGATCTGCGCGCCGGGCTGCCGCCTGGTCTGGTCGACGAAGGCCGCCCAGACGGCCGGGGTGAACCACAAATCAGGGCCTGACGGGAATTTGGAGTCGCGGACGCCTATCCGGCGGGCCGCGCCAGCCCCGGCCGCGGCCACCTGAACACAGTTGGCGGTCGGCTCGCTGCGGCTGGACTTGCGCCAGGCGGTGACGAGGGAGGCGAAGGCGGGGGTGCTCACGGCACTGTTCATGGTGGTCGCTTCCTAACGGTCAGGCAGCTTCGTCGCGGCCTGGCTGATGAACTCGACGCTGTCGCCGGGGGACAGCGCCACCTCGGCCAGCAGGTCGTACCGCTCGGCGTACCGTGCGACCTGCGCGGAATCCGTCACGATGACGTCGGTGGTGATGGACTCGATCGCCGCCACCACCGGGTCGCCCGGATCGGGATAGGTGTAGAGCGACAGCGCTCCCGGCAACGTCTGGTAGTCGCGGACCACCGCCTCGATCGGCAGCACCCGCACCGTGACGTTCTCCTCGTCGGCCCGAGCCGCCAGATGCGCGAGCTGCTCGCGCATCACCGGCGGCGGCGCGGACGGTCGCCGGACCGCGGCCTCGTCGATCAGCAGCTCGTAGCTCGGAGCGCCAGGTCGCCGCAGCATCCGCTGCCGACCCGCCCGACGATCCCGACGCGGCGGCGAACGTCGCCGTCCCGGAGGCGGCCCGGGGCAGGTTCGCCCGTAACGCCGTCATCCAGGGCGCGGCTGCCGAGCTGTTCAAGGCATGGGCGGTGACGGTCCGCTGGGGGACCGCGGACCGTGCCCAGGTCCCCCACATTCACTTCAAGATAATCAACAGTGTTGACGACATCTCACATGCCATGATCAAAAACAAAAACACCAACCAGCACCGGGGGAGTAAAGGCAGATCAAGCCAAGTTGATCATTGGTAGGCATGGAAGCCTCGTATGGCCGGTGACGGCCGGGTTTGACCGGCGGCATCCGGATGGGGGACATCGCTGGCCGGGGACGCCACCGGTCGAGGTGTGTCACGTTCAGCCGGGCCGGTGAATCAACTGCGGCTGAGCGGCCCGGGGCCGAGGAGGGGAGGCCCTGCGACCAGCTCTACTTGACATAATGCTCATTATCGGCGTTTTTGGTGGGTGGGGGAGGGCCCGGCGTGAACCCGCCGAGGTGTGGGCCCTGCTTCCCTGTGCCTGGCAGCCCGGGCTGCGGGGGAAACGGTTTACCTGGAGGCGGCTTCAGTGGGGGTCGAGGTCGAGGGCGAGGCTGTTCATGCAGTAGCGCTGGCCGGTGGGGCCGGGTCCGTCGTCGAAGACATGGCCGAGGTGTCCGCCGCAGCGGGCGCAGCGGACTTCGGTGCGGATCATGCCGTGGGAGTGGTCTTCGACGAGTTCGAGGGCGTCGGCGACGGCAGGTTGGGTGAAGCTGGGCCAGCCGGAGCCGGAGTCGTATTTGGTGTCGGAGGTGAACAGGGCGGCGCCGCAGCCGCCGCAGCGGTAGGTGCCGTTTTCTTTGCTGTAGGTGTAGGCGCCGGTGAAGGGGGGTTCGGTGGCGGCGCGGCGGAGGATGGCGTAGCGCTCGGGGTCGAGTTCGGCGCGCCACTGCTCGTCGGTCTTGACGATTTTGTCGGGTCCGGTGGTGTCGTGGGGGTCGGTCATGGTGTCGTGGCTGCCTTTCTGCGGGTGGGAGTGGGTGGGGCGGGGTGGTGGTGCTCTCCCCCGGTGTCGATGGTCGGTGGTGGGTCGGTGTTCGGGTGGTGTCGGGGCAGGGCGAGGGGGACGGCGGCGGTGACGCCGCCGAGGGCGGCGGTGGTCATGGCGGTGCCGATCATGGGTGGGAGTTCGCCGCGGGTGGTGGCGGTTGCAAGGACGGCAACGTCCGCGGCGTCGGCGATCATTCCGGTCCACAGCCAGGTGGTGGTGTCGCGGCGGGTGATCAGGGCGTGGAGGAGGCCGGTGCCGAGGGCGAGGTCGCGGATGCCGGCGAGTCGGGCGAGCCAGGCGAGTCTGCCGGCTGTGACGCGGTCGACGCCGGTGAGGCGGATGATGTCGACGGGGCGGCTGAGGGCGAGGATGCCGATGGTGGCGCGGGTGATGCCGAGGGTGGTGGTGTGCAGGGTTCGGGAGTGGGCGGTGCGGTATTTTGTAGTGGAGTGGGAGCGTTGGGTGTTCATGGTTGTGTTGGTGGTCCTTCGTCGGTGGGAACGCCTGGGCTGGCTGGAACGTTATCGAGGGGTAGTTGCACACGTCTCGACGCTCGGAGGAGTTATATGGGCGAGCGCATCCTGCGGGGAAGCCGTCTCGGTGCTGTGTCCTACGAGACTGACCGCAGCACCGAGCTTGCCCCACGGCAGTCCGCGTCCTACGACTGTCCGAACGGCCACCAGTTCACCATGCCCTTCGCGGCTGAGGCCGAGGTGCCGTCGGTGTGGGAGTGCAGGGTTTGTGGTGGGGCGTCGGTCATCGTCGATGGTGAGCGGCCTGAGCCGAAGAAGGCGAAGCCGCCGCGTACGCACTGGGACATGCTGATGGAGCGTCGGACGACGGATGACCTTGAAGAGGTCCTGGCGGAGCGGTTGGCCGTTCTGCGGGGTGCCGGTACGGACAGGCGTTCAGCCTGATCGGCCTGATCGTTTGGGTGGTTGTGCGGTAGGGGTCGGGCGCGGGGTGGTTGCCGTGTCCGACCTTTCGCCGTGTCCGCGGTCGGTTCGTTGTGTCGTGTTCGTGGGGCGGGTTGAGCCGTGCCCGGGCGGCCGTGGTGGCCGCGTCGGGTCCGGCCGGGTGTCGCATCGTGTTGTGCCGACTGGTTGCGTGCGGCCTCGGGTCGGGTGTTGGGCGGTCGGGTGTTGGGCGGTGGTGGGGGGCCGGTTCGGCCGGTGGGCGTCGGATTCAGGCGTGGCCGGAGGTGACGTTGCGGTCCTGGGTGACGTTGCGGTCCTGGGGGGTGTGGAGGGGCTCGTGGGGTGTGGTGTCGGTGGTTGTCTTCGGGGTGGGGCGGTGGCGTCGGGTGGTGGCGGCCCACCAGGCGACGCGCCAGAGGGCTTCGGCGACGACGGCGTTGCTCATCTTGGAGGTGCCGCGTTCGCGTTCGACGAAGGTGATGGGGACTTCGCGGACGCGGAAGCCGCGGCGCCAGGCCTGCCAGGCGAGGTCGACCTGGAAGCAGTAGCCCTGGGAGGTGACGCGGTGCAGGTCGCGGTCGCGGAGGACGTCGGCGCGGTAGGCGCGGAAGCCGGCGGTGGCGTCGCGTAGGGGTATGCCGAGGGCGGCGCGGACGTAGAGGTTGGCGCCGCGGGAGAGCAGGAAGCGGCGCCGCGGCCAGTTGCGGACCTCTCCCCCGGGTATCCAGCGGGATCCGATGACGAGGTCGGCGTGGTCGAGGGCGGCGAGCAGGCGGGGTAGCTGCTCGGGTTGGTGGGAGCCGTCGGCGTCCATTTCGACGATGACGGTGTAGCCGTGGTGTAGTGCCCAGGAGAACCCGGCGACGTAGGCGGTGCCGAGGCCGGATTTGCCTTCGCGGTGCAGGACGTGGATGTGGTCGTCGGAGGCGGCGAGTTCGTCGGCGATCTTCCCGGTGCCGTCGGGGCTGGCGTCGTCGATGACGAGCAGGTCGACCGTCGGGTTGGCCGTCCGCAGGCGGCGGGCGGTGTCCGGTAGGTTGTCCCGTTCGTTGTAGGTCGGGACGCAGACGACAACGCGGTTGGGATCCACGCGCTTCCTCTCCTGGTCAGGGACCATGTCCGCGGTGGTGTCTGCCCGGGTGGCGTCACGGTGGGTGGCGCTGTCGGTGTCGTTTCGCGGGGTCATGGGGTTTGGTGGTGTGCCGGCTACGGGGTGGCGGTCATGTCGGTGTTGGCGGTCATGTCGGTGTTGGCGGTGTCACGGTCCGGGCCGTGGGACGGGTTCGCCGGGCGTGGATCACCCCTGCCATCATGGCGNTCAGGCCGAGGGCGATGAGAACCGCCTCCGGGAGGATCCCGGCCTGGTCGGCGAGGGTGCGGGTGGTGCGTCGGGGTAGCGCGGCGGTGAGGATGCCTGCTTCGTAGAGGCCTGTTTTGGCGAGCAGGGTGCCGTCGGGAGTGATGAGGGCGCTTTCACCGCTGGTGGAGACCTGGACGGTGGCCCGGCCGTGTTCGACTGCGCGCAGACGTGACATGGCGAGTTGCTGTTGGCTTTCACCTTTGCGACCGAAGGATGCGTTGTTTGTCTGGATGACGAGGATATCGGCGCCGTGGTTGACGGTGTCGCGGACGAGGCCGTCGTAGGCGACTTCGAAGCAGATGATGTCTCCGATGGTGGTGCCGGCGGCGTGGAGCGCGCCGGGGGTGGTGCCGGCGAGGAAGTCGCTGGGCATCTCGTCGGCGAAGCGGTGGATGAGTTTTTCGAGTAGGGCGCGGCCGGGGAGGTATTCGGCGAAGGGGACGGGGTGGCGTTTGACGTACATCTGGCCGGTGAAGCCGTCAGCGGTCCAGATCATGCCGGCGTTGCGGAGGTGGCCTGGTCCGGGGCCGCCCAGGACGGCGCCGACGAGGAGGGGGGCGCCGGCGGTGCGGGCGGCGGCGCGCAGGGCGGTGGCGACGGCGGGGNTGGNGAGGGGGNCGAGNNNNGNGGAGTTCTCCGGCCACAGGACGAGGTCGGGTTGTGGGTGTGTTCCGGTGGTGACGTCGGTGGCGAGGTGCCTGGTGACGGTGACGTGGTTGGCGGTGACCTGGAAGGCGCGGCCGAGGGCGCGGTAGCCGCCGTCGGCGGGGACGTTTCCCTGGATGGCGGCGACGGTGAGGGTGCCGTGCTCGGGGGCGGTGGGCAGGGGTACGAGCAGGCCGGTGAGGGTGAGGGCGGCAGTGCCGAGGATGGGGGCGGCGAGGCGGCGGGCCGTGGCGGCTGTTGGGAGGGTGCGGGGGGTGGGTGTGCCGCGGGCGGGGGTGGTGATCCTGACGATGGTGAGGGCGGTCAGGGCGCCGGTGGCGGCGACGGCGGCGGTGACGGCGGGGGCGCCGCCGAGGGCGGCCAGGGCGGNGAAGGGGCTGTCGGGCTGGGNGAAGGCGAGTCGTCCCCAGGGGAAGCCGCCGAAGGGCGCTCGGCTGCGCAGCGCTTCCTGGGCGACCCAGACGGCGGCGGTCCACAGCCAGGCGCCGGGTAGCCGCCAGACGAGGGTGGTGGCGGGGGCGACGAGGGCGAGGATGGCGGCTTCGGCGAGGGAGAGCACGAGCCATCCGTCTGCGCCGACGAAGGAGACGAAGCGCAGGAGGGGGATGCAGAAGGCGAGGGAGAACAGCAGTCCCAGGCCGTAGGAGGCGCGCAGACGCCGGTTGCGGACGGCGAGGGTGAGCAGGGTGACCGCGACGGGGGCCAGGGGCCAGCAGCCGACCGGTGGGGTGGCGAGGTAGAGCAGGGCGCCGCCGAGGAGCGCGGCGAGTGGGCGTCGGGTGTGGCGGATCAGGGTGGATCTCAAGGTGGATCTCAGGGNGGATCTCAGGGNGGGTTGCGGGTCCGCCGGGTCTGGCCGCGGGCCCATGCCTGGTTCGCCGTTCACGGGTGGTTCGCCGTTCACGCGCGGTTCGGGGACGGCTGGTGGGATGGGGGCCGTGTCACCGGCCGCTTGGTGGGGCGGGCGGGCGGGCGGTGGGGTCACTGGACCAGTTTCGGTCACACGGGTCGTGCTGAGCACGCCGGTCCTGGTCGGCGGGCGTGTGGCGGCCCTGACGCTNGAAGCTGACTCGAAGCCGAGGGGGACGCGGCCGCGCAGGACGGTGCGTGGGCAGGTCGGGCGGGGCCGGTGTTCAGGTGAGGGTGTCGTGCAGGATGCGGCCGCGCAGGACGGTGCGTAGGCAGGTCGGGGCGGGCGCGGACAGGTCGGGCAGGGCGGCGACGGCGCCGCGGGGGTCGGTGGACCAGGCGGCGATGCGGTCGTCGGGGACCTGGGCGACGAGTTCGCCGGGCACGGCCCAGACGGCGTAGGTGGCGGGGGCGCCGGGGGCGAGGGTGCCGTGGCCGTCGGTGTCGGCGCGGGCGGCGCGCCAGCCGCCTCGGGTCGCGGCGGTGAACGCGGCGCGGGCGGAGAGGCGGGCGGTGGGGGNGTGGTGGGTGACGGCGGCGCGTATGGCGCCCCAGGGGTCCAGGGGGGTGACGGGGGCGTCGGAGGAGAACGCCAGGGGGATGCCGGCGCGGTTCATGGCGGCGAAGGGGTTCATGGCGGCGGCACGGGTGGGGCCCAGGCGGGTGGCGTACATGCCGTTCTCGCCGCCCCAGCGGGCGTCGAAGGCGGGTTGGACGCTGGCGACGAGGCCGAGGGCGGCGATGCGGGGCAGGTGGTCGGGGGTGGTCATTTCGGCGTGTTCGAGGCGGTGGCGGGCGGCGGNGATCTGGTTGTGGCCGAGGGTGGTGGCGGCGGCTTCGAGGCCGTCCAGCACGGTGGTGATGGCGGCGTCGCCGATGGCGTGGAAGCCGGCCTGTAGGCCGGCGTCGGCGCAGTCGAGGACGGCGTCGCGGATGGTGTCGGCGTCGAGGTGGGTGGTGGCGCGGATGTGGGGGGTGTCGGCGTAGGGGGTGTGCAGGGCGGCGGTGTGGGAGCCGAGGGAGCCGTCGACGAAGGCGTCGCCGCCCCAGGCGGTGCCGAGTTCGACGGCGGTGGCGATGTCCCCGGCCCAGTAGCCGACGATGTCGGGTCCGGGGACGGCGCGGGCGTGGGCGAGCAGGCCGGCGAGGTCGTCGGCGGAGGAGATGTCGGGTCCGGCCATCTCGTGCAGGGCGACGATGCCGAGGGCGGCGGCGCGGGTGCGGGTGGTGTTCCAGGCGTCGCGGCGCCCGGTGGGGGTCAGGGTGGCGTCGGCGGTCCGGCGGGCGAGGTGGTGGGCGTGGCCGGTGACGGTGCCGTCGGGGTGCCAGCCGGGGTGGTGGGGGGCGCCGGATGCGGCGGCGAGCGCGGAGGAGATCACCGCGCTGTGGCCGTCGACGCGGGCGAGGTAGACGACCGCGCCGCCAGCGGCGCGGTCGAGGTCGGTGGCGGTGGGTGGGCGTGGGTCGTCGGTCCAGGTGGTCTCGTCCCAGCCGGTGGCGAACAGGGTGGTGGTGGGGTGGCGGTGGGCGTGTGCGGTGAGGGCGCACAGGGCGGCGGCGCGGGTGGGGGTGCCGGTGAGGTCGAGGCCGGACAGGGCCAGGCCGGTGGCGGTGGTNTGGACGTGGGCGTCGACGAAGGCGGGGGTGATCAGGGCGTCGTCGAGGTCGATGACGGTGTCGGCGTCGAGATGGGTGGCGACGGCGTCGCAGCCGACCCAGGCGATGGTGTCGCCGTCGGTGAGCATCGCGGTGGCGAACGGGTCGGCCGGGGTGTGGATGCGCCCGCCCCGGTACAGGATGGTGCGGGCGGGTCGGGGGGCGTCGTCGGTCACGGTGGTGAGTCTGCCGCCCTGGACGTGACGCGGATCCATCTGTTCGATCCGGGCGGTGGCCGTGCCCTGGTGCGGTGAGCGGCGCTCCGGTCCGGGGGCGGTCCGGGGCGGGGGTTGGTCCGGCGGGTGTTCACAGGGCGGGGGGGCGTCCTTCGTAGGGGGTGGAGAGCACGACCATGGTGCGGGTGGAGACGTTCGCGGCGGCGCGGATCTGCTGCAGCAGCGTCTCGAGGTCGCCGGGGGNGGCGACTCGCACCTTGAGCAGGTAGCTCTCGTCGCCGGCGACGCTGTGGCAGGCCTCGATCTCGACGATGTGGGCGAGCCGGTCGGCGGCGTCGTCGGGTTGGCTCGGGTCGATCGGTGTGATCGAGATGAAGGCGGTCAGGGGCAGGCCGACCTGGGCGGGGTCGACGAGCGCCGTGTAGGAGGTGATCACTCCACGCTGTTCCAGGCGTCGGACGCGCTGATGGACGGCGGAGACCGACAGGCCGGTGGCTCGGCCGAGGTCGGTGAAGCTCATACGCCCATCTCGGCACAGCATCTGCACGATTTGACGGTCGAGATCTTCCAGCACGTTCGGAGCGTATGCAGGAGGACGGGGGATGATGTGGATGTTTCTGGTCCGTGGTCTGGTCCCGTGGGGATAGCCGCTGGGATGGGTACCGGCTGTGTGCGGGGAGGGTGGGACGGTGTTTGTGGGTGAGCGGGCGGGGGCGGACGGTCGGCTGATGCTTGTCGACACCCCGTCGCTGTACTTCCGGTCGTTTTTCGGGGTGCCGCGTTCGGTGCGGGCTCCCGACGGCACGCCGGTGAACGCGGTGCGGGGACTGCTCGACGTGCTGGCCCGGCAGATCGGCGAGGTGCGCCCGAAGCGGGTCGTGGCGTGTTTCGACGCCGACTGGCGGCCGGCGTTCCGGGTGGCGCTGCTGGCGTCCTACAAGGCGCACCGGGTCGCCGACGTCGGGGCCGGCGAGGCCGGCGGGGGCGGGCAGGNCGAGCGGGNGGNCGGCGACCTGCTCGCCCAGCTCCCGATCATCGACGAGGTCCTCGACGCGTTCGGGATCGCCCGGGCGGAGGCCGCCGGGTTCGAGGCTGACGACGTGATCGCGACGCTGGCGACCCGTCACCGGGGGGAGGTGGACATTCTGACCGGTGACCGGGACCTGTTCCAGCTCGTCGACGACGCGGCCGGGGTGCGGGTGCGGTACGCGGTGGAGAAGTTCGCGGTGGTGGACGAGGCGGCGGTGACGGCACGCTACGGCGTTCCGGGGCGGGCCTATGCCGATTTCGCGGTGCTGCGCGGTGATCCCAGTGACGGGTTGCCGGGGGTGGCGGGGATCGGGGCGAAGACCGCCGCGGCGCTGCTGACCCGGTTCGGGTCGCTCGCGGCGGTGCTCGCCGCGGTTGACGCCGACGGCGGCGCGGGTCTGCCGGCCGGGGCGCGGCGTCGGTTGCGGGGCGCCCGGGACTATGTGCGTGCCGCGGTGGGGGTGGTGGCGGTGGTGCGGGACGTGCCGGTGGGTGCCTTCGCTGATCTGCTGCCGGCGGCGCCGGTCGATCCGGCGGCGGTGGGGGCGCTCGCCGAACGGTGGGGGCTGACCGGTTCGTGCACGCGGCTGGTGCGGGCGCTGGCCGAGGCCGCGGGTGGCTGAGGCCGTGGACGGCCTCAGCCGGCGTGTTCGTCCGGTTGCCGCTTGAGCGGGCGTGTTCGTCCGGCTGTCGCAGTGACGCGCAGGGTCATCTCGGCGGGNGGGNGGNGGGGCTGCCCGTCATGGCGCTGCCCTGGTGACGGTAGGTTTCCCTGCGTACCTCGGCGTGGGCACACGCAGGCGGTGCGCCGGTTGACGTCGCGGGGGCGGATCGTCGCCTACTGTTGCCCTCCGGGTGAGCTTCGGGTGGGCGGGTGCCCACCCGGACGAGCAGGGCCCAGGCGGCGCAGCGGTGCAGCGGATGCTCACCGGACGAGCAGGTGGCGGTGCAGGTGACGGCAGCGGAGGTCAGGGTGGGGCTGCGTGAGCGGCTCGCGGGCAGGCGGGTCCTGGTGACCGGGGNGACCGGGNTCGTCGGGGNGGCGCTGCTGGAACGGTTGCTGTCGGACTTCCCCGACACGGCGGTGGTGGCGCTGGTGCGGCCGCGGGGCAGTCACAGCGGGGCGGCGCGGCTGGCGCGGATGATGCGGAAGCCGGCGTTTCGCGGGTTGCGGGAGGGGTTGGGTGCGGCGGGGGNGGNGGNGCTGCTCGCCGAGCGGGNGGNGGNGATCGAGGGGGNTCTGGCGTCGATGCCGGATCTGCCCGCCGACCTCGACGTGGTCATCCACTGTGCCGGGGAGGTGTCGTTCGACCCGCCGGTCGACGAGGCGTTCACCACGAACGTCGGTGGGGTGGCGGAGCTGCTGCGGGCGCTTGCGGCCGGGGGGGCCAGGCCTCATCTGGTGCATGTGTCGACGGCGTATGTGGCGGGGNTGCGTTCGGGGNACATCGCCGAGGGGCCGCTGGCCCATGACGTGGACTGGCGGGNCGAGTGGGATGCGGCGTCGCGGGTGCGCCAGCAGACCGAGGACGCCTCGCGGGCGCCGGAGTGTTCGGCGCGGTTTCGGGCGCAGGCGTCGCGGCGGTTCGCCGCCGCCGGGGCGCAGACGGTGTCGGCGGAGGCGGAGCGGCTGCGCCGGGCGTGGGTGGCGCGGCGGATGGTGACGGCCGGGGGTGAGCGGGCGCAGGTGCTGGGGTGGACGGATGCGTACACGTTCACCAAGGCGTTGGGTGAGCGGTATCTGGAGGATCATCACGGGGATCTGCCGTTGACGGTCGTCCGTCCCTCGATCATCGAGAGTGCGCTGCGCCGGCCGTTCCCGGGGTGGATCGAGGGGTTCAAGATGGCCGAGCCGCTGATCCTGGCCTATGGCCGCGGTGAGCTGCCGGACTTCCCCGCCTCCCCGGACGCGGTGGTGGACATCATCCCGGTGGATCTGGTTGTCAACGCGATCCTGGCGGCGGCGGCGGTGGTGCCGCCGGCGGACACCCCGGCCTATTACACGGTGTGTTCGGGTTTTCGTAATCCGTTGCTGTTTCGGGATCTGTACGCCTATGTGCGGGACTATTTCCAGGCCGATCCGTTGCCGCGGCGCGGTCGGGGGACGTTCGCGGTGCCGGAGTGGCCGTTCGCGGGGGCGGCGGCGGTGGAGGCGAAGCTGCGTCGCTCGGAGCGGCTGGTGGGGTTGGCGGGCCGGGCGTTGGAGCATGCCCCGCCCTCGGATCGGGTGCGCCGGTTTGCCGGGGAGCTGGAGCGGGCGGAGAGCCGGGTGGGGTTTCTGCGCCGCTACTCGGATGTGTACCGGGCGTACACGAAGGCGGAGCTGGTCTATGTCGACGACGCCACGGGTGCGTTGCACGCGGCGATGGATCCGGCCGATCAGGCGGAGTTCGGGTTTGATCCGGCGTGTTTCGACTGGCGGCACTATCTGCAGGACGTGCACTGCCCGGCGGTGACGGCGGTGCTGCGCCGGCCGCGTGATCCCGCGCCGCCGCGGCGGCTGTCGGGGCATCTGGCCGCCGGTGACGGGGTGCTGGCGGTGTTCGACCTGGATGGGGCGGTGGCGTCGGCGACGGTGATCGAGTCGTATCTGTGGATGCGGTTGGCGGACGCCTCGGCGCCGCGGCGGGTGCGGGAGCTTGCGTCGCTGGCGGNGGNGTTNCCGCGGNATGTGCGTGCGGNGCGTCGTGACCGGGGGCATCTGATGCGGTCGGTGTACGCGCGCTACGCGGGGGTGGATCCGGCGGAGTTGGAACGGCTGGTGGTGGAGGTCGCCGGGGACATTCTGCTGCGGCGGGTGAAACCGGCGGGGATCCGTCGGGTGCGTGAGCATCGGGCGGCGGGGCATCGCACGGTGCTGCTGACCGGGGCGGTGGAGGTGTTGACGCGGCCGTTCGCGCCGTTGTTCGACGATGTGGTCGCCGCGCGGCTGGAGGTGGGTGCGGATGGTCTGCTGACCGGCCGGTTGGAGTCCTCGCCGCTGGTCGGGGATGCGCGGGCGGCGTTCATTGATCATCATGCGCGGGTGTTGGGGGCGGATCTGGGGGTGTCGTGGGCGTATGCGGACAGCCAGTCGGATCTGCCGTTGCTGCGGGCGGTCGGTAACCCGGTGGCGGTGAACCCGGATCTCGCGTTGCATCAGGTGGCGCGGGGGGCGGGGTGGCCGATCGAGGAGTGGGCGTCGGCGGCCGGGGAGCCGCGTCTGGTCGTCGGGGACCGTCGGGAGCGTGGCCTGCGGGCCGCGGCGGCGCGGGCGGGGGCGGCGGCCTTGAGCTCAAGGCCAGGCCCGGGCACGGGGCCGGCGGGGGTCGTGGTGTCGGGGGGTGGGCGGTGACCCGCGGGTTGGAGCTGTATGCGTCGGTGTCGCGGCAGGCGGCGTCGCGGCTGGTCGGGGCGGGGCCGTCGGGGNGGTCGGGGCTGGCCGGGGTGGCGGCGCCGCTGCGCTATGTCGAGCATGGTGATCCGGTGGTGCCGGGTCCGGGGTGGGTGACGGTGCGGCCGCGGCTGGCGGGGATCAGCGGGTCGGATCTGGCGTTGGTGACGGGTCGGGTGTCGGCCTATCTGACGGCGATGGTGGGTCTGCCGTTCGTGCCGGGTCAGGAGGTCGTCGCCGAGGTGCAGGAGTCGGTGACGTTGGACGACGGGCGGGTGCTGGCGGCCGGGGACCGGGTCGTTGTCGATCCGGCGCCGGGCAGCGGTCCCGGGACCGGTGACGGCAGAGTCGGTGACGGCGGGTGGGCGCGGGGGGNGGGCGGCGGNGGGNGGNGNCGGGNGATGCTCGCCCACCGTGGGCAGCTGTGCCCGGTGCCCGCGACGTTGCCGGATGCCCGGGCGGTGCTCGTCGACCCGCTGGCCGCCGCGGTGCATGCCGTGGACCGGGCGCGGGTCGGCGCCGGGCAGCGGGTCCTCGTCGTCGGGGCGGGGGCGGCCGGGTTGTGCACGGTGCTTGCGTTGCGGGCCCATACCGAGGCGGGGCAGGNGGCGGNGGNGGCGAAGTATCCCCGCCAGGCGGAGCTGGCGCGCCGGTTCGGGGCGGACGTGGTGTTCGACCCGGACGGGGCGGTCGCCGGGGTGCGTCGGGCCACGCATGCGATGCGGGTGTCGCCGCGGGCGGGTGGGGCGTTCCTGCTCGGCGGGGTGGATGTCGCGTTCGACGCGGCGGGGCGGGCGTCGTCGTTGTCCACGGCGCTGCGCACGACCCGGGCGGGGGGGCGGGTGGTGCTTTCGGGTGTGCCCACGGGCCGGGTGGATCTGACGCCGCTGTGGGCGCGGGGGTTGGAGTTGGTGGGCGCGGCGCGGCGCGGCGCGGCGCCTTCGGTGCTGGCCCGGGCGTTCGCGTTGGCCGCCGGCGCCCCGTTGGACGGGGTGGTCGCGGCGACGTATCCGCTGACCCGCTGGCGGGAGGCGTTGGAGCACGCGTTGTGCGCGGGTCGGCTCGGTGCGGTGCGGATTGCGTTCGATCCGACGGTGGCGCTGTGAGCGGGCGTGCCGGGATCGGGCCGAGGGCCGGGGCGGGTGGGGTCATGGCGGGGCTGCGCCGCCGGGCGGGGCGCCAACACGGAGGGGTTGTCCCTTCGTGCCGGACGTGGAAGGGATCATGCTGGTGAGACCGGGGTTCGTGCTCGAGGTTGACGAGCGGACTCCCCCGCTGCTGGTGCACCAGGGTGAGGGCGTGCTGCTCGAGCAGTTCCCGCTCGGGACACGGGTGGTGTATCCGCCCGAGTCGCTGCCCGGGGTCGGTGACGTCGATGCGGCGATCGCCGCGGCGTTGGCGGCGCCGGTGGGCAGCGAGCCGCTGGCGGCGTTGCTGCGTCCGGGGATGCGGCTGACGATCAGTTTTGACGATCTGTCGACGCCGTTGCCGCGGATGCGTCGCCCGGATGTGCGGGGGCGGATCATCGAGGCGGTGCTGACGGCGGCGGCGGCGGCCGGTGTCGACGATGTGGCGCTGGTCGTGGCGAACGGGTTGAACCGGCGGTTGAGCGCCGGCGAGGTGGAGCGGATCGTCGGGGNGCGGGNGTTCCGCTCGTTCTGGCCCGGACAGTTGCGCAGCCATGACGCGGAGGATCCTGACAATCTCACCGTCGTGGGGGTGACCGACGCCGACGAGCAGGTGGAGGTTTCCCGCCGGGTCGCCGCCGCCGACCTGCTGGTGCACGTCGGGGTCGTGCAGAGCCCGGCGGCGGTCGGTGCGGGCGGGCTCGTGACCGGCCTGTCGTCGTATGCGACGCTGCGTCACGTGCACAGCGTCGCCGCGGCGGTCCGCCGCGTCGGCCTGCCCGGGGACGGCGCTGGCGGCGTCGGGGATGGGGGGGTTGGTGCGCCGCCGGGTCCGGCGGCGCGGATGGGTCGGCTGCTGTGCGAGGCGGTGCGGGTGTTCGCCGTCGCGGTGACGGTGAACGCCGCGACGGCGCCGGTGCACTATCCGTTCCTGACCCGCCGGGAGTGGGAGTGGTCGCTGGCCGATCAGGCGATGGCGGTCGGGCTGGGCCGTGGCCTGGAGCTGGTGGGGTCGCGGGCGCGCCGCCGGCTGCTGCGTGACTTCGCTGCCGACTATGCGGTCACCTCGGTGAGCGCGGGGGATCCTACGGCGGTCGCGGCGGTCGCGGCGGCGGCGGTCGACGCCCAGCAGCGGGTCACCGTCGATGGGCAAAGCGACGTCGTTGTCGTCGGGCTGGGCCCGTTCGGGCCGTTCGACGCGGGTGCGGTGGTCAACCCGGTGCTGGCGGCGCACGGCGCGCTCGGGGAGGTTTTCNGCCGGTACCGGGGGCGGCCGGTGGTCCGCGAGAACGGGGCGTTGATCGTCTACCATCCGCTGACGCCACGGTTCTCCCAGCTGCATCACCCCTCCTACGTGGACTTCTACGAGGAGGTGCTCGCCGAGTCGACCGAGGCTGCGACGGTGGAGGCGAAGTTCGAACGGCAGTACGCCACCGATCCCTGGTATGCGTCGCTGTATCGGACGTCGCTTGCTCATCACGGGGTGCATCCGTTCCACCGCTGGTATGAGGCGGCGCCGGCGATGGCCCATGTGGGGGATGTGGTGTGGGTGGGCGGTGATCGGGCGGCGTGCGCGCGGCTGGGGTTCCGGGCGGCGTCGACGTTGGCGGATGCGTTGGAGATGGTGTCGGGATCGGTGGGCCGTGATCCGTCTATCACCTATCTGCACTCCCCACCCCATCTGATCGCCGAAGTACGGTGACCGCGGGAGATGCGGGTCACGGATCGTGCGGTCGCCGGCTGGGACGCGGTGGCCATGCGCGGCGGAGCACAGGTGCCAGCGGTGGACCGGATCGGCAGGGGCAGAGGTGAACGGGATGGCGGGTAGGCCGCGACGGGGTGTGGGGCTGCGGGCGGTGCTGGCCGGGTGGCGGCCGGGGGGCCGCGGGCCGGTCCCGGGCAGCGCCGAGGCGCATCGGGTCCCCGAGGTGCCGCGGGAGTTCCCGACCGCGTGGGCGCGTCGCCCGGCGGCGCGGGCCGCCCGGGGGGTGTTTCTGCGTGGGGTGATGCGCCCGCTGCTGCGGACGACGCTGACGGTGGCGGTGCACGGTGCGGAGGCGTTCGACGGGGTCCGCGACACCCCGGTGATCATCGTGTCGAATCACAGCAGTCATCTGGACGCCCCGCTGCTGTTGTGCACGGTGCCCGGGTGGGTGCGGGCGCGTACGGTGGTGACGGCGGCGGCGGACTATTTCTTTGACAGTGCCTGGCGGGGGGCGTCGAGTGCGTTCGCGTTCGCGACGGTGCCGATCGAACGGCACGGTGGGGCGCCGTCGGCGACGCCGATGAACCTGCTGGGGGACGGCTGGAACCTGGTGATCTTCCCGGAGGGGACGCGGTCGCGGGACGGGGCGCGGGGCCGGTTCCGGTTGGGGGCCGCCTATCTGGCGATCAACGCGGGGGTGCCGGTGGTTCCGGTGGGGCTGCGGGGTGCGTACGCGGCGATGCCGCGGGGACGGTCCTGGCCGGTGGCGGGCCGTCCGCCGGTGTCGGTGCGGTTCGGCCGGCCGATGCGCCCCGCGCCGGGTGAGGATGTGCGGGCGTTCACCGCGCGGCTGGCCGCCGAGGTCGACCGGCTCTGCGCCGAGGACGCGACCTCCTGGTGGGAGGCGACGCGGGCGGCCTTCGCCTCGGGTCTGCCCGGTGCGGCTGGTCTGCCCGATACGGCTGGGACGGCTGAGGAGGCGCGGGTCGGGGATGCGGCGCAGGTGCCGGCGGCGCGCTCGGCCCCGGACGTCGCAGCGACCCCGGCGGGGTCCGAGCCGGCGGGCCGCACCGCCGGGGACCCCGGCGGTGCGGCCGGTGGTGGGGGCTTCCCCGGTCGGACCAGCCCGCGGGCGGTCCCCCGACCGGGTGGGACGGGTGGGACGGGTGGGGCCGCGGGGTCGGCGGCGGTCTCCGCGCGGCTGCGTGGCGCCCCGAACACCCCGACGGCGCGGTGGCGGCGGATCTGGGCGGCGACCGAGCCGGCGCCGCGCCCCGGGTCGCGTTCCCCCTGGCGGCGTTAGAACCGGGCCGCGGCTTGGCCCGGCGAGGTCGAGGATGGCCAGAGCGCGGGGCCGGTCTGCGCGAGATGGGCCAGGTAGGCGCGCGGGGACACCACGCCGGTCTCCTCTCACTCCTCCTACGTTGACGCCCAGGGCCGCCTATGACAAGCAAACTTGACTTTATGGAAAGTCGACTTTACATTCATGCCATGACCGATGACATGACCGATGAGACGCGGCGGGACAACGTGACACGCGCCGCCCGCAGGGCGATCTTCCTGGACGGTCTCCCCGTCGCCACCCTCGGCGGGATCGCTCTGGCCCTGGGCAGCGGCCCCGACCAGACCGCCGCCCAGAAGGCCTGGTGGCTGGGGGCCAGCGGCGCGTTCACGCTCGCCGTGGCATGGGTACTGCTGCGCGCCTTCCGCCGCGCCGACGAGTACCAGCGCAAGATCCAAGTGGAGAGCATGGCGATTACCTTCGCGGCAGTCCTGGTAGGGCTTCAGCTAGCCGCCCTGCTCGACGCCGCCGGCATCGTCCAGCTACGCCAGCTCACCCAGATAATCACCATCGGCGGCGTGGCGATGTGGCTGCTGATCGCAGACCTGCGCACCCGTCTACGCCGATGAAGAACCGGCTGCGCGTGCTGCGGGCGGAACGCCGGTGGAGCCAGGCCTACCTGGCCGACCGATGCCGGGTGTCCCGGCAGACCATCAACGCGATCGAGACCGAACGGTACGACCCCAGTCTTCTCCTGGCATTCACCCTCGCCGACATCTTCAGCCTGGCCATCGAGGAGATCTTCATCCCCGACCGGTCAGGGACAACCNCCGCCACCGACCGGCCCTGAGCTCGACCTCGGCCAACGCGCCCCAGCCACTCCAACATCGACACCCCGCTCCGTCGACAGATCGCCGATCACCGGCACGCACCGGCAGCACCGGTGACCACAGCGGTCCTGCCCTCCACCGCAAACAGCTCACCCGGACCAGCAACCTCGGGCCGCGCCCATGCCTCCTGCATGCCGCATCCCGCACTTCACGCTGCTGGCGTATCCCCAGTAGTCGGGACGCTGGCCGAAGACCGGCGGCTGATCCGCCGGACCGTCAGGCGCCGGGCGCCGGGCGCCGGGCGCGGGTGAGCAGGCCGAGAAGCGCCAGCGCGGCGAGGGCCATGACGACCAGGCCGTACCCGCGGGCGGTGGGCAGCAGCCCGTGGTGGGTGACCAGGTAGCCGGCGACGACCGCGGGGACGCCGAAGGCGAGGTAGCACAGCACGTAGACGGTCGAGAGCAGGCCGGCGCGTTCGTGCGGGGCGACCAGGGGGATCAGGACGCGCAGGCCGCCCTGGAAACCGGCGCCGAGACCGATACCGGCCAGCGTGGTGCCGACGAAGAACGTCGGGGTGGAGGGAAGGTCCGCGCCGAGCAGGGTGACACCGACGCCGACGAGCAGGCCCAGGGCACCGAGGAACATCACGGTACGGGCAGCGGTGTCGCGCAGGAGCAGCACCGTCAGGGCCGCGGTCACGGTGAGGGCGAAGACCGCGAGACCTCCCAGCACGACCCAGCGGGAGTCGACGACGAGACGGGCCAGGCTCGGGCCGAGGGAGAGGTAGAACCCGCTCAGGGCCCAGGATGCGACCAGGCAGGGCGCGGCGATCAGCAGGTCGCGGCGGGCGGCGGCGGGNACGCCGATGGTCGGGCGCAGCGACGCGAGCGCTCCGGGGATGCGCGGTGCGGTCTCGGGCATCGCCGCGACCCCGACCGCCTGGGCGAGCACGATCGCGCACAGCACCAGGTAGACCAGACGGGTGGGAGCGGGCAGGTAGGCCACGAGCAGACTGGACCCGAGGGCGCCCAGGGCCAGGCCGGTGAACGGGCCGACTCCGTTGGCCAGGGTGCCGCGGGCCCGGTCGAGGTCGAGCAGGCCGGCGCCGAGGGCGCCACTGGCGGCGCCGGTCGCCAGGCCCTGCAGAACGCGGCCGACGGTCAGTTCCCCCACCCCGCCGGCGGTGGCGAACACCGCCAGGGCGGCGGCGAGCAGCAGCGAGGAGGCGAGCAGCACCGGACGGCGCCCGATGTGGTCGGAGAGGGCTCCGACGGTGAGCAGCGCAGCGAGGACGGCCAGGGCGTACACGGCGAACACGACGGTCACGGTGATCGGGGAGAACCCCCAGCGGGCCTGGTAGACCGGGTAGAGGGGGGTGGGGGCCGAGGACGCGGCGAGGAACGAGCCGATCATCGACGTCTGCAGGAGGAATCCGGCGCGCGGGGACAGCCTGCCCNGGNGGGGCGCCGCGCCCGGGTCGGACGGGGCGTCGCGGGCCGCGGCCTGCCGCGGCAGGGCCACCGCCGGTACCGGGGCGGTGGCCGAGGACGGGGTCCCGTAACCGGCGGCGCCGGTCTGGCCGGTCTGGTCGGCGGGAAGGCCGGTGGCGATGGGTTGGGAGGACATCGGGTTTCCCTTCACCGGACAGCTAAAGCTAAGATTTTGCGTTAGCGCCCGACGGTACCCTCGGCCCGACGTTAACGCAAAGGATGTGCGTTAGGCTGGATGCGTGAGTCCGTCCGAGGGTCCGCGCCCCGGGGGGCGTAGCGCGCGGGTCCAGCAGTCCGTGCATGCCGCGGCGCGCGCGCTGCAGGCCGAGCGGGGTCGGCACGAGATCACGGTGCCGCTGGTCGCCGCCCGGGCGGGGGTGACCGCCTCCACCGTCTACCGGCGCTGGGGGGATCTGACCGAGCTGCTCGCCGACGTCGCCGCCGAGCGGCTGCGCCCGGAGACCCCGCCGGTGGACACCGGGTCGCTGCGCGGCGATCTCGCCGCCTACTGCGAGCAGTACCTGGAGGAGATGTCCTCCCCCGCGGGCCGGGCGTTCCTGCGCGACCTGGTCGCTTCCTGCGGCGACGACCGGCCGGCGTGCCGCTGTGACCTGTACATCCGCGAGCAGATCGGGGTCATCGTCGAACGGGCCGCGCGTCGCGGTGAACCCACCCCCGGGGTTGGTGAGATCGTCGAGGGAGTCATGGCGCCGATGATGTACCGCATCCTGTTCGTCGCCGACCCGGTCGATCTCGCCGACGCCCGCCGGTTGGTGGACGCCCTACTCGCCCGCGGCGGTGGTCAGCCGCGCGGGTAGCCGAGCCGGGTGTTGTACTCCTGGACCGCCGAGGCGGAGCTGACCATGGCGATCACCCACACGATGAACCACACCGGAACGGTGATGATCAGTGTGATGATGAAGAAGGAGAACATCCACAGGAACAGGTCGGCGATCAGAAGCACGACACCCGTGGTGGTCTTGCCGGCGTAGATGTGGCCCACGCCCAGCCACAGGAAGGTCAGCAGCAGCGCGACCGCGACCGACTTCGGCGGTACCGGCGGGTAGCCCTGGCCCGGGCCGGGACCCGGGAAGGGTTGCGGCGGGCCGATCGGATACGGCGTCGGACCCGGCCCGCCGGCCTGGCCGTGAGGCGGCGGCTGTCCGTACGGCTCGTATCCGTACGGCTCGTAGTATCCGGCCGGCCCGGGCTGCTGCGGTTGCCGGTGCGGATCGTCCCACCCTGTCATGTGACCCCCGATCTTGTCGGTGCACACTGTAACAGGATCATCCGGTTACGTGAATGGACCGGAATACCGGAACCGCGATCGGCATCCCCAACCTTCAGGAATGTGACATTCACCACACAAAGATCGTTATGTGGATAAACCTGTCGACAAGCCGGTGGGTAACCTGCCGCGACCCTGTGGATGTCCTGTGGGGCGATGCTGATCCCGGATTCGCCGAGAAGTCAAGATGTTGCGGTGCGTACCGGCCGCGATATCACTGGAGTATGGCTCTGGCGCATCTGACTTCTCGNCCGNCCNCCNCCNCCCGNCCCGCCGTGCCCGCCGTGCCGGGCAGCGCGCCCGCGCTGCCTCCCAGCGTCGCCCGGGTCGCCGCCCGCACCCGGCTGTCCGCCGAGCTGCTGGCGGCGATCCTGGAGGTCGAGCGGCGCACGCGGGCCACCCTCGAGGACATCGAACGCGCCGACGCGCTGGCCGAACGGCTGCTCGTGCGCCGCGGTGCGCGGCTGCGCGCCGCGGCCGGCCGCCCGGCCCGGTGACCTGCTCCCCCGGGCTCGGCTCAGGCGGCGCCGGCCCGCCGCGAGGCGCGCTCGGCGTGCGCCGAGGTGAGCATCAGGATCTCGTTCATCCTCAGGGTGAGCACCCGCGACGGGTGCTTGTCGAGGATGTCCTCCACCTCGAGGAGGGCGGCTTGGGCCACCGCGGGATCGCGGCGCAGCGTGGTGGCGGCGAGCGACGCCAGCGCCCAGCCGCGGTCGAGGGTCGCCGGGGTGGTCAGGTCGATCGCGGTGTAGGCGGCGGACCGCGCCCCGGGCATCCCGAGGCGGGCCATCGCGTCGGCGACGACGCAGGCCTCCCGGACCTCGTCGAAGGGGGGCCAGCCGGGATGGCGCAGGCCGAGCACGGTCGGCCGGTGGCGCAGTCGGTTCAGGGCGGCGTCGAGGGCTGCCTCGTCGCCNGTGGCCGCGGCGACGGTGACCTGCACCGCCGCCGCCCAGCCGNGCAGGTAGGGATGGTCGACGGCGGCCGCCTTGGCCGCGGCGTTGCGGGCGGCGGCGTAGCGTCCGGTGACGAAGGCGATCGCCGCGTCCAGGCTGTGCGCGGTGCCGGTGAGCAGCCGGTCGTCGAGCTGGGCGGCGAACTGCTCGGTGAGGGTCGCNAACCGCCGCGCCGAGGTGTCGTCGCCGGTGTCGACGGCCAGCATCCCGAGGGAGAACGACAAGTAGCCGGCGACCCGGGTCAGTTCGGCGTGCNCCGTNGGGGACAGCCGCCGTCCCNGGGCGGCCTGGACCCGCCGCCAGTCGGCGATGACCGGGCCCACCAGCGTCGTGTGTGGGGCGGAGAACAGGGTCGTGGCGTACCGGTGCAGCCGGTCGTCGAGTTCGGTGAGCGTCACCGGATCGGGATCGGCGAAGGTGATCTCCCGGGAGAGTACCGCCGCGGCCCGTCCGGCGGACGCCAGACCGAGCCGGTCCGAGGCCCGGGTGGGCGACAGTTCCAGGCCGTTCATGACCATCCCCTCACGTTCCGCACCGGCGCCTCGTGGCGCACCGGTCACAGCCCGGCGACGGATGTCCGACCGGGCGGGGACCATGCTTCGTTGCGTCGTCCCGTGGCTGGGGCCGCCGCCGGTCGGCACGGCCGGCCGTACGCCGATGATGCTGATGAACCCGCACGGTTCACCCCAGTGCGTAGCTGATCCGGCAAACACTGTGACCAGTCGCAAGCTACCGCGCAAGAGGGGGGTTGTGTACAGCGGTTTGACAGATTGATCAGAGTCTGCTCCTGGTCTGCCCCGGACAGCTCGGACGTTCCCGATGATCGAGCTCGGGGTCCGTCCCCGCCGTGCCCGCCCCCGCCGGTGAGGTGGTCGCGGCGCAGGTCAGGCAGGTCGGGGGGTGCGGTGTTCCCGGTCGTCGAGCCANCGGTCCAGATCCTGTTCCCTCGACGCCCCGCCGTCGCCGCCAATCCGCGATCCGTCGGATAACTCACAGGCGGACAACTCACCTGCCAGGGCAAGCCTCGCCTCCCCGTGGCCGGGCCACCCTGCCGATAGGGAGAACTGTGGTAGGGAGAGACTGTGGTAGGGAGAGGCAGTGGATCTCCGCGGGCAGACCGCACTGATCATCGGTGCGTCGACGGGCATCGGCGCCGTCTTCGCCCGCGAGTTCNCCGCCCGGGGCGCCGACCTCGTGCTCGTCAACCTCGTGCTCGTCGCGCGCGGCGAGGACCGGTTGCGCGCGAACGCNGCCGAGATCACCCGGCGCAACGCGCTGCTGGCCCGGGGTGGGCGGCTGCTGCCGCGGCGGGCGCTGATCCGGATCCCAGCTCCGGGTCGACGACCTGGTCCAGCTGCCGTCGTACGTCGGCCTCGGTCAGGACGGCTGACGCGACGGTCATCACGCGCCTGCCAGCCGCAGCTCGGCCGGCACCGGGAGGTCGTACATCTTGGCGGCGTTGAGCCCGAGGATCTTCTTCTTCTGCTCCGTGGTGATGGGTGCGTACCCCATGTCCTCGGGGAACTGCCAGTCGACGAAACTCTCGATGAGCCACTTGGGCGTCCAGATCGCGTAGTCGGAGGAGAACTGGATCTTGTCCTCGCCGATCCAGTAGAGAAGTTCGCCCATGACCTGGGCGAAGTAGCGCGGCTTCGAGTACATGAAGTGCATGACCACCGCGAGTCCGCCGTATACGTTGGTCTCCTGGGTCGCGATCCAGCAGAAGTCCTCCAGCCGGGGCATCCCCACGTGCTCCACAATGAAGTTCAGGTCTTCGAAATCGCTTGCGACGTGGTCGATGTCGGCGACGTCGAACGCGTCGCGGTCCAGCGGCTTGATGGTCGGTCCCTTGTGGACGTGGATGTTCTTGATGCCTAACTCCTGGCAGGCCTCCAGGTACCGATAAGCCCAGGGATCGGTCAGCTTCCATCCGCGCGAGCCGCCTTTCCACTCCGCGGTGTAGAGCTTGACCCCCTTGAGACCGAACCTCTCGGCGTCGGCGCGGAGCTGGTCGAGGCCGGCCTCGCCGTTGCGCGGATCCCAGTTGTGGTTGTAGGTCAGCTTGTCGGGGTGGGCCTGGGTGAGCGCGAACGCCTCTTCGGTCTGCCCGAACCCGTTGGTGTAGAACTCCCCGAGGTAGGCGGGTTGGAAGATGGCGTGGTCGACGTACCCGGTCTCGAACACATCCTTCATCAGCCGCTCGCCGCCCTGGTAGAGGTACTCGTCGTACTCCCACATCTCCGACGCCGGGGTAAAGCTCGTGTGGTAGGCGTAGAAGCAGTCGATGAACTGCTTGCCGTGGACGTTGCGCTGGTTCTCCGGGCGCCCGTCCCACAACGCGATGTGGGCGTCCACGATGAAGTAGTTCTCACCGTCCTTGGCGTACATCCTGGTCCTCCTCCGGCCCACGGCCATCGCGGGCCTGTCGGGAGGCTAGTGCCCACGTGGGGGGAGAGGTCCCGGGGTCGATGTCTCATTGTGGGATGACCGAATGTCCCAAACTGAGACACGCGCGGCCGTGCCAGGGACGAGGCTGGCGCCTACGCTTATGACCTGGATCACAGCGGGGCTTTCAGGGAGTGTCATGCCCGACGACGTCATCCCGGCACGTGCCCGCGGGTTCGCGGCCGAGGCGCGCGCGGGGCGCGACCACACCCGGTCGGACGTCTCCTGCCGGCTGATGGCCTCCTGGCAGCGCAGCGAGGAGTACGGCGTCTCCCTCGACGACGTCGACCCGGTCTTCTCCGGCACGATCGACCAGAGCTCGCTGTTCTACGACAGCGGCCGCGAGGTGCTGGCCAGCCTCCACCGGACGCTGGCCGCGGAGCCCGTCAGCCTGATGTTGACCGACGCGGACGGCTTGGTGCTCAACCGTCTCAGCGGGGACACCAGCCTCCTGCGCGCGCTGGACCGGGTCCACCTCGCGCCGGGCTTCTCCTACGCCGAGCGGGTGGTGGGTACGACGGGACTCGGGCTCGCGCTGGCGGACCGCGCCCCGTCCCTGGTGCGGGCCGAGGAGCACTACGCCGTCGGGCTGTGCTGCTACACCTGCGCCGCGGCGCCGGTGCTCCACCCAGGGACCGGACGCCTCGAGGGCTCGGTCAACCTGACGACCTGGTCGGAGTCGTCGAGCAACCTGCTGCTCGCGCTGGCTGAGTCCGCCGCGCAGCACACGACGGACCTGATGCGGTTGCGGTCCGGGGGCGTCACGGGTGGCCGCCCGCGCCCACGCGGCGAGGTGTTCCGGGTGGAAAGCCCGCGCGCGGAGCCCGGGGCCGGCAGTCTGCACGACCTCTCCGGCTCCTGGCGCCGTGCGGTGTCACTGGCAGAGGCGGGCCTGCGCGACGGGCGGGTCGTGGCCTGTGTCGGCGAGCCGGGCAGTGGCCGTACGACGGCGCTCGCGCAGGCCCTGCGCCGGGCCTTTCCGCGCTACCGCATCCTGGCCGCGAGCAACCCGGCAGCGGCGGACGTCGAGCCGTGGCTGTCCCTGTGGACCCCGGAGCTGACGAAGGCGAGCACGGCGGTCATCGTGCGCGACGTCGACCTGCTCCCCCTGTGGGTGGCCGAACAGGTGCGGGACCGGGTGCTCAGGGCCCGGGTCGAGGCGCGATCGGGCGCAGCCGACCCGGCGGGCTGCCTACCCTTCGTGATCACGGTGGAGCGGTTCGAGGATATCCCGGCCGCACTGCGCGCGATCGTTGACGGGATCGTCCCGGTCGCACCGCTGCGCCAACGGCCCGAGGACATCGGGCCGTTGGCGCGGGTGGCGGCCCTGCGGGCACGGGGCCGCGAGGTGGATCTGACCCCGGCGGCCGAACGCGCCCTGTCCGACCATCGTTGGCCGGGCAACGTCGAGCAGCTGATGCAGGTCGTCAAGAAACTGGCTCGCCGCCACGACCCGATCGACGTCGGACACCTCCCGGCCGAGGTGCTCTCGCACGGCCGCCACCGGCTGACGCGACTGGAGACGTTCGAGCGGGACGAGATCGTGCGGGCTCTGAACGACCCGTCCCTCACCATGGCCGAGGCAGCCGAGCGGGTCGGCCTGAGCCGGTCCACGCTCTACCGGCGGATCGCCCAGTACGGCATCCGGGTCAGGTAGCCGCTCAGCCCGGACTCACCGGGCCGCGACCACGTAAGGATCACTGTCACGGGAGTACTAGAACTGTCACGGGAGTACTAGATCAGCACCTGGCGCTGTTTTCCGTTCCGATGTTCCTCATGCCCCGGCTAGGGGTGAGGAGGGGGGTGAACAGGAGGAGGGATGCCGCGGTGAGGCCGACGATTGCCAGGCGGGGTCCGGTGGCGCCGGCGGCGAGGTGGACGGCGAGGGTGACCATGGCCACGCCGAGGGCGGTGCCCAGGCCGCGGGTCATGTTGACCAGTCCGCCGCCGGTACCCGACGCGTGGGCCGGGATCGCACTCATGATCGTGGTGTTGTTGGTGGGGGTGTAGACGCCGAGGCCGAGGCCGAGCATGGCCATCGGGGGGATCAGCCAGGGTGCGGACAGTGGCACGGCGAGTGCGGCGGCGAGTGCCATCGTGCAGGTGACGGCGCCGAGCGCGTAGCGGCGGCGGTCGCTCCACCGGTCGGGTAGGACCGCCCCGGCGCCGCTGGCGGCGAGCGCGAAGCCTCCGGGCAGGGCGGTGAGGACCAGCCCGGCGTGCAGGGGGGAGGTGCCGCGGTCGGTGAGGACGACGGGGACCAGGACGAGCGGGCCGAACAGGACGAGGTAGCCGCACAGCGCGCCGACGAGTCCCCCCGCGAGGGCAGGGATGCGAAGGAGGCGCAGGTCGATCAGGGGTGCCGGCGCGCGGCGTTCCCGTTGGACGAGGCCGTAGCCGGCGAGCGGGGCGAGGATGGCGAGGATGGCGGTGGCCGCGGAGGGCAGGTTCAGGCCGGAGACGGCCGAGATGGCCAGCAGCAGGGTGGTGGTGGCGGTGGCGAGGAGGGCCAGGCCCGGCCAGTCGAAGGGGGCAGGGTCGGTGCGCTGGCGGGNGCGGGGNAGCAGGTAGTAGCCGGCGATGAGAGCGATTGTCCCGACGGGGACGTTGATGGCGAACACCCAGCGCCAGCCGAGGGTGGTGACCAGGGCTCCGCCGAGGGTGGGGCCGAGAGCGAGGCCGAGGGCCTGGGCGGCGGCCTGGACGCCCAGGGCGGCGCGCATCCTCGGGCGGGGTGCGCTGGTGGCGACAAGGGCGACGCTGTTGGCCTGCAGCATCGCGGCGCCGACGGCCTGCGCGACGCGGGAACCGATCAAAGCGGCGAGGCTGGGAGCCAGGCCACAGGCGGCCGAGGTGGCGGTGAAGACGAGGAGTCCGTAGAGGTAGAACTGTTTGCGGCCGTGGGCGTCGGCGAGCCGGCCGACGGGCACCAGCAGGGCGACCAGGGTGAGCAGGTAGGCCAGGGAGACCCAGGTGACTGCAGCGAGCGGGGCGTGGAACTGTGCGCACAGCGGCCCGTAGGCCAGGGTGACGATGCTGGCGTCGAGTTGGCCCATGAACGCGCCGAAGCACACGGTGGCGACCGCCAGCCACCAGCCGCCCGGCAGGTCGCGGACCGCGCGAGGGCGGGCCCGCTCGTGGGCCAGCAGCGACATCAGGGTGTTGCGGGATGCGGAGGTACGCACGCCCGGGTCCATGGCTACCTGCTCCTCCAGCGGAAGCCGCTCACGGCAGGGCGCGGCTCCCCAGCTCTGTCTGTGACAGATAAACTCTGTTTCAGACAGAGTAGGCCGGTGCGGGGGCGGATGCCAGGCCGGCCGCTGGAGGTGGGCACGCGGCGTTGGCAGCCGGCGGTGTAGGCCGCGACGTACAGGGCGAACAGCCTTCCCCGGCGAAAGGCCCAGCGCCGGTCGGCGGCGAGCAGCAGCACGCCGAGGTCCTGAAAGTAGTTACCCACCGTCCGATCGCCTGCGCCAGCACCAGCCCGGGCGCGGCGGCGTCCGCGAAGCCGGCGGGCGTGATCCCGCAGCGGCGGCAACCGGTTCGGCACGCCTCCCGAGGAACCTGCGGTCAGGGTCCGCCGGTGGCGACGGAGGACGGGTCGGCCGGGCGGCGGTCATCGAGCTGTTCGACCAGGCGTGACAGGGCCGGCAAGGCTTCGACAATAACGGCCTGGTCGGCGGCGGCGAGCCGGCCCAGTGCGTCGCCGAGCCTGCGTTCGTGGGCCTCGCGCCACCCCTGCAGATGGCGGGTNCCGGTCTCGGTCAACGACNCCNGGGCCGCGCGCNGGTCGGCNGGGTNGGTGACCCGCCGCAGAAGATCCGCGTCCGACATCTGTTGCACCAGGGTGCTCACCGTATTCGGGGCCAGGTGGAGCAGGCCGGCGAGCTCGCCCACCCGCGCGCCATCGCGTTCCTGCAGGCATTGCAACAACNCCNCCTGGGCCATCGGCAGGGCCTCCCACGGGTAGTCGCTGCGGATACTCGNCCGCAGCNCCCNCCGAAGTCGAGTGACGACCTCGGTCAACGCCCGCGCGTCCCGCTCCAGCCGTAGCTGCACCACCACCCCGACAGGATAGCTGGAAAAGGGCCGGTTTCACCGGTCGGATCAGCAGGTTCTCCACGACGAGGCCCAGACNCCACCGCAGGCCTCACCCGCCCCTGCTCGGCCGGCGGGCTCGGACCCGCACCCGTGACCAATTCTTATACCGTTATTAGTATCACGGTTGTGGTGCGGAGTCGGGTAGGGGCATGCCGGTACTACCATCATGGCCATGGTGCGGACGCCGTTGACCCGGCTGGAACGCGAACGCGGGGAGCGGTTGGGCGCCCTGCTGCGCNCCGCCCGGGGGGACCGCAGCATGGTCGAGGTCGCCGCGGCGGCCGGGCTGTCGGCGGAGACGCTGCGCAAGATCGAGACGGGCCGGATCGCGACCCCGGCGTTCTTCACCGTCGCCGCGCTGGCGCGGGTCCTCGGCCTGTCCCTGGACCTGATCGCCGACGCCTGCGCCGATGCGGCGATCCCGTCTGGCGTCGCATGGGGCTGAGAAACCTCGGGAAGAAAGATTCGTGTTTGTCCTCCGTTCGGCTGAGTCGCTGAAGATTACCGGTGGCGGGGAGCCGCACGGCACGACCGTGGGCGCGGGGCGTATCACCCGGAGAACACGCGATCCCCGGCGCTGGTAGGTCAAAGCTGATGAGACGTCAAGGCCGCCGGCCGGTGGACCTGGTATTGAGCAGAGTTTCCCGGACTGTCTGCAGGAAGTGGGCTGGGCCGGCCTGGTCTGTCCAGCTGTCGCGGTAGGCCAGGGGAATGGGCGAGTTGCCGAGGTAGGTGGCGCGTAGGGCACGGGTGACCAGCGTCCCGGCACCGGCACCGGCAGAGCCGGCCGCGGCGGCTACGGTGTCGGCGGCGAGCTCCGTTTCTGTGCCGCCGGCGAAGGTGTAGGTGATGACGATGTGGACAGTGCCGTCGGCCGGGTCGGCGCTTATGGCGGGGNCGGNGGNCATCTGCCAGATGGCTCCGGGCTCGTCGCGGGTGACCGTCCACTCGACCTCGACGGTTGTGTCCGGGGCGACCTCGATGACGTCGACGAATCGTGCCCCCACCGGCACCGGGCGGTCGGTGTTCTCCCCGCGGACCGCCTTCGTCGCAGCGAAGGTGCCGACCCAGTTGTCGGGAGTTGCCATGAAGGCGTAAATCTCCGCTGCGGACAGTGGAATGTGCAGGCTGACTTCGAGCGTGGTGTCGAGCACTGGATGATCTCGATTCCTGCCGGCTGGGGGCGGGGGTTGGTTCAGGGTTCAGGGTCAGGATTCGTTGGAGAGCATTTCGGTTCGGTCAGGTGCGCCGGGGCGAAGAACTCCGCCAGCGGAACGAAGCCGGCAACCATACCGAGAAACTTTTTCCGGGTTTCTGGACTGTTCGCCGCGGCCACCAGCAGCGCGGCCAGTTCGGGGGGGAACGCCAGTTCGCCTACCGTGCAGGCAAGCCGGTAGGACGCGGCGGTCGCCTCGTCGCGATGCCGCTGGAAATCCGCCAGGGCGGCGTTCATCGGCTGCTGCCCGGACAGGCCGCGGTCCACCGCGGCCGCCAGCAGGTCCGCCTGGGTGAAGGCGTCGAGCATGCCCTGGGCGGTCACGGGATCGCGGTGGTAACCGGCGTCGCCGACCAGCGCCCAGCCCGGCCCGTGGCCTGCGCGGTAGTAGTTGTCGGGGTAGAGGGAGCCGTGGAAGCGTTCCTCGCGCCGGCCGCGGGTGGCCAGCTCGTCGGCCAACTCGGGGAAGACGGCACGCACGACACCGAGGAAGTTTCCCGGCACGTCGGCCCGGAACTCGGCCAGGCGCTCCCGCCGCCGCATAACCGCAACCACGGTCAGGCCGTCGTTAGTCGGCCAGCAGCCGATCTGGGCCCCGTTGCGGAAGCGGGCGCTGTGCTGCCGGTCGAGGCCGCTCCAGTACGAGTAGTAGATGAAGCTGGCGGCCGGTACGACGTTGTAGAAGGCGGCGTTCATCGTCGCCGCGATCGTGGAGCGGGGGCCGTCCGCGCCGATGACAATGGCGGCCCGATCCTCGGCCGCGGCGCCGCCGGAGCGCCGGGTGCCACCGCGGATACCCACCGCGCGGCCGTCGGCTACCAGTACGTCGGTCACCGGGTAGCCCAGGCGGACCTCGACGCCGGCGTCGAGCGCGGCGTCCAGCAGCATCGCGTCCAGCACGGTGCGCCGGGGTGCGTAGGCCGCGCTGATGCCGTCCACCGGATCGACGCCGCCGGTGATGACGCTGTCCTCCCAGGACAGCGTCATCTCGGTGATCGGCGGACACCCGGTTCGGACAAGTCGGTCAAGCAGCCCCCAACCGGCCAGCTGGTGTGCCCCGGCCTGGGGCAGATAGTGGGTGGACAGCGTGTCCGCCGGAAAGGTCGCGCGGTCGACCAGCAGCACCCGGTGGCCGCGCCGGGCCAGCAGCATGGCCAGCGGGGAACCGGCGCACCGGGCACCCACCACAATTGCGTCGTACATCCAGTCAACCCTTCTGAACGAGCGTCGCACACCCGTGCCGGTCAGCCCCGTCCACCGGTCAGCCGAGCCGGTCCAGGACGTCGGCGACGACCCTGCGCACGGTCGGCCCGAGACTTCTCCAGGCGGTACCGAGGTCGTCCGCGAAGAACCGGCGATATCCGGTGTCGACGGACCGGATGCTCGCCGCATACCCGGAATGGAACAGAACCGGAATCTTCAGCCCGGGCGCGGTGGCGACGGCGACGGGGCCGGCATCGAGCGCGAGCGCGTCGAAGACCTGGATCTCGGTGCGGTCGGCGTGCTTGAGGAAGACCAGCAGCCATCCGTCCCCGCTACCATCGCCGTTCTCTCCGCCGGGCGCGACGTCGCCGTCGCCGGTGACCGGCACGTACACCGGCGACTCGCCGATGGTGCCGGTCGGAAACGACCACGAGCACTTCTCCGTCATCGTCTCGAGGTCGATGCACACCACCGACGAGGCAGTCCCGCCGGCCGGCAGCTGATCCACCGGCACGACCCGGTGCGGGTGGTCGCGGTACATCTCGACGACCCGGCTGACCAGGCTGTCCGGCGGTGCTCCCCAATACGCCTGCCACAGGTACCGGCCGCGTTCCAGGGCCGGGCGTCGCAGGTCCCTGGCGTAGAGCAGGGTGCCCCAGTGCCGCCGGGGCTCGAGGAAGTACCGGGTGGCGCGTACCTCGCCGGTGCGTCCGGCGATGACGTACCGACCCACCGGTGAGGCGTCGACCGGCGTCGGGAGAAATCCGCGCAGGCTGGCCGGGAAGTGCTTCCCGGACCCCCAGACGGTGTCGGTGTCGGTGATCGCGTAGTTGATGTCCCAGCCGTTCGAGTGGGCGACGTACAGGGTGATGTCGTCGCCGTCCTGGGCGTAGTCGGCGAACTCGTGGAACGACTCGTAGGGCACCCGGGCGTGCGCCACGGGGACAGCGCCCCCCACCCGCCTGGTGGTCAGATCCCTCTTCGCCACCAGATAGATATCGGTGAACGGCTGGTGCGGCCTGGTCCGGTTCCGGCCGGCGACGCTGCCCGGCTCGGGCCGGAAACCGATTTCGGTGAAGATGACGTAGTCCCTGGTCACCGTCACCTCGTGGGTGCCCTGCACGATGCGGGCGCCCGGTACATGCCAGCTTTCCAACGCGCCGCTGCCGTCCCAGCGCACCACCCACAGCGGCCCCTCGACATCGGCCGTCGAATTTCCCCGGGGGCGTAGGTGGATGTTGCACCACCACAGGCAACCGTCGTCCAGGTCGACGACCGGATGGGACGTCGTCTGCACACCCGGGAACAGCGGGTGCGCGCCGACCTGCGGGTATTCGTCCACGCCACCGAGAAAACTCTTGAAATCAAAGGTGACCGGATCGAACTCCACCGGCCGCTGCCGATCGGAGGTCAACAGCAGCCGGTCGCCGAAGAAATGCGGCGCGGTGTGGCTCACCGCCGGTCGCGCGCCCACCAGCAACCCGGCCAGCTCCGCCGGCGGCAGCACCGAGCGCAGCGCGCCGAGAATGGCCAGGTCCGGAGTGACGACCCGGCGCGTCTGCCAGCGCTGGGTGGCCAGGTCGACCCGGGTGAGCATGCCCGGCCCGGTCAGGAAGAAATCGAGCGCGGTCGGCTGGGACGGACCGACGACGAAGGCGTGTCCGCGCAGGCCGGCCGGCCACTGCCCGGCAGTTGTGGTCAGCTCGACGTCATACTCGCGACTTGGTTCGAGGACATGGTAGAGCGCGTGATCCATGCGACTCCTTGTCGGTGCCCCCGCGACGATGACCCACCATGTTTTGGGTTCAACGCTATGTCGTTCTGAACAGCTGCTCTGAACAGCTGCTCTGAACGGTTGTCCTGACACGGCCCGTTCACCGGCCACAGCCAGATTACAACAGCTCACCACGCCGAAAAACACCGGCCGTCCGTACCATTGTCCGCGTGTATAGATCTATAGGGGTCACGCTGAGATGCGGCAAAAAGGGGCAGTGGGGTGACCGCGTAGTACGTCAACAACACCAGCGGCGCGAGCCGATGCTGATCAAAGGTGGTCCGCTCGGCCACCCAGCCGACCTGGTCCGCGGTCACGCGGAAGCGCCGCCATCCCGATCCGGCGTGCCATGCCGGGCGATCGCGACCGTCGCCCGCCGGCCGGCGCGTTTGGGTACGAGCAGGACCGGCTGTGGCATGGCCGTTGCCGGGGGCAGGGTGGCCGTTTCCGGGGACGGGGGGACAGCGAAGGGAATCAGACAGGCGGCCTCGGCGACGCTCGGGGTGCCGAGCGCGGCGTGGGCGGCGGCACCGGGATGGGGCACGTCGACGGTGGCGAGCAGGGCGGCGGGATGGCCCACCAGCGGCCAGCCGTGGTGGCGGGCGGCGGCGACGACGCCCGGTTCGTCCCGGCGGGCCTCGACCGTCGCCATCCGGCGCACCGCGCTCGCCGGCGCCGCGAGGTCGTGCAGCGCCGCCTCGACCAGCTCCAGGATCTCCGCCGCCGTCACCCCGGGCCGTGCGCCGACACCGACGACCAGCCTCCCGTCCCCCGGTTCCGCTCCGGTCACGCCGCGCCGGGCTGGATCCGGCCGGGTGGGCCGGCGGGCTTCGGGGCGCGGACGCGGGGTGCGGCGCCGGCGGTGTCCCGGCCGTCCTCCCGGCGGGCCGCGCGGGCGGCGGCGAGCAGGCGGGTGGCGGCGCCGGGCCGTCCAGCCCAGTGCAGATGCAGGTAGGAGGCGTGCACCCGGCGGTACACGAACCCCTCGGACATCCACGGCGACGCCGCCTGCTGCCCGCCGCGCCGGCCACCACCCGCCACGCGTCCCGGTGCGGGTCGGGGCGCGGTTTCGGGTACCGGCAGCCACCACGCCGCCACCCACGACGACCCGGGGGGCGGGCCTGCGGCGCCGTGGGCGGGGGACGGCGACCGTGGGTCGCACGGCGCCCGGCCGGGTGGGGGCCGTAGGACCGTACGGTGGAACTCGTGGGCGTGCACGGTGGTCCCGGCCGCCGCCAGGGGGCTGTCCGCGGCGGCGATCGCGCTGCGGTAGCCGAGGGTGAGCCGCGGGCCCATCACCGCCTCCACGTCGAGAACCCCGCACATCGGCGCGCCGTCCAGGGTGCGGGCCAGGTAGAGCAGTCCGGCGCACTCGGCGGCGACCGGCCCGCCGCGGGCGGCGAACGCGGCGACCTCGGCGCGTAACCGGGCGTTGTCGGCGAGCGCGGCGACGTGCTCCTCGGGNAAACCACCGCCGATGATCAGGGCGTCGGTTCCCGGTGGCAGCGTCTCGTCGCGCAGCGGGTCGACGGGGACGACGTCGGCGCCCGCGGCGGTGAGCAGCTCGATGTGTTCGGGGTAGCCGAAGGTGAACGCGGCTCCCCCGGCGACCGCGACCCGCGGGGGCCGGTCGGGCATCGCGGGCATCGCCGGGTCCGCTGTGGTGACCGCTGCCGGTCCGGCCGCGGCGAGCACGGTGGCCGGCTCCCAACGTGCGACGCGCAACGGCGGCGCGGTGCGTGCCACCCGCAGCAGGGCGTCGAGGTCGCAGGCGGATCCGACCAGCGCGCCGAGCCGGTCGACGGCGGCGACGGCGGCGGGTCTGCGTNCCGCCGCCGGCACCAGACCGAGATGCCGCGAGGGGGTGTGGACGGCCTGTTCCCGCGGCAGCGCGCCGAGCACGGGCACGGCGATGTCGTCGAGTGCCTCGGTGAGCAGGTCGCGGTGATGGGGGGAACCGACCCGGTTGAGGATCACCCCGGCCAGGCGGATCCGCCGGTCGAATCCGCGGAACCCGGCGACGAGCGCGGCGATCGAGCGGGCGGCGCCGGAGACGTCGACGACGAGCACGACGGGGGCGTCGAGCAGCCGGGCGACGTGCGCGGTGGAGGCATGGTCGGCCTGCTCACCGGGACCGGGACGGGCCACCCCGTCGAACAGGCCCATCACCCCTTCGACGACGGCGAGGTCCGCGCCGCGGGCCCCGTGGGCGAACAGCGCGGCGATGCGCGCCGCGCCGCAGAGCACCGCGTCGAGGTTGCGGCCCGGCCGGCCGCAGGCCAGCGCGTGGTAGCTGGGATCGATGTAGTCCGGGCCNACCTTGTGCGGGGAGACGTGCAGGCCGCGGGCGGTGAACGCGGCCATCAGCCCGGTGGTCACCGTCGTCTTGCCGGCGCCGCTGGCCGGGGCGGCGAGAACCAGCCGGGGAATGTCGATCTCCGCCCGGGGCTCGCTCACCACTCGATGCCCCGCTGCCCCTTTTGCCCGGTGTCCATGGGGTGGCGGACCTTGGTCATCTCGGTGACGAGGTCGGCGGCGTCGAGCAGCTCCCGGGGGGCGCGCCGCCCGGTGACGACGACATGCTGGCGGCCGGGGCGGGAACGCAGGACCTCGACGACCTCGTTGACGTCGAGCCATCCCCAGCGCAACGGGTAGGTCAGTTCGTCGAGCACGTACAGCCGGTAGGTCTGGGCGGTGAGGTCCCGGGTGATCTGCGCCCAGCCCTCCCGGGCGGCGGCACCCGGGTCGCCGTCCGGGTCGACCCGTTCGCGTACCCAGCTCCAGCCCGCGCCCATCTTGTGCCAGGTGACCGGGCCGCCCTGGCCGGAGTCGGCGAGGACGTGCAGCGCGCGTTCCTCGCCGATACGCCACTTCGCGGACTTGACGAACTGGAACACTCCGACCGGCCAGCCCTGTGACCAGGCGCGCAACGCCAGACCGAACGCGGCCGTCGACTTCCCCTTGCCGTCGCCGGTGTGAACCATCAGCAGCGGCCGGTCGCGGCGCTGGCGGGNGGTCAGCCCGTCGTCGGGGACGGTCTCGGGCTGTCCCTGCGGCGTCAACAGGCCACCTTTCCGGACGTCGCGCGGGGCGTCGCGCGGGGAGTGAGATGGTGCAGGGAGTCCAGCGGGATCGTGACGCCGCCGAGGGCGCCCGCGAGCCGCTGGGCCAGGCCCAGGCGCAGGAAACCGTTCTCGCAGTCGACGACGACGCTGCTCAACTCACCCCGGCCGCCGCCACGCCCCCCACCGCCACGCCCCCCGGTACCGGCCCGTCCGCCCGTCGCCGGTCCGGCCGCGCCACCGGCGGCGCGCACCAGCGCGCGGGCCACCGGCAGCGGGTCGTCCCCGGCGGTCGCCCGGCCGTCGGTGACGACCACGAGCAGGGCCCGCCGCGTCGGATCACGGCGCCGTTCGGCGCGCAGGACCTCACCGGCGAGGCCCAGCCCGGCGGCCAGCGGGGNCCGCCCGCCGGTGGGCAGCGCGCGCAGCCGGGCCGCGCCCACCTCCACGCTCGAGGTCGGCGCGAGCACCACCTCCGCTCCCGACCCCCGGAAAGTGATCATCCCGATCCGGTCGCGGCGCTGGTAGGCGTCGACGAGCAGGGCCAGCACGGCCGTGGTGACCAGGGTCATCCGCGCACGGGCGGCCATCGACCCGCTGGCATCGACGACGAACAGCACCAGGTTGCCCTCCCGGCCGACGCGCACGGCGCCACGGCGGTCCGCCGGGACCAGCACGAGGCCGGGTCCGCACCGGCCGCGGGCGGCCTGGAACGGGGCGGCGGCGAGCAGGGTCGCCGGCAGATGCAGGCCGGGTGCGTCCGCGGCGGTGGTGACGAGCGCGCCGCGGCTGCCGCGGGCCGGGGATCGACGTCCGGTGGCTCCCGAGGAGGTTCCGAGGCCGGCGACGGTGAGCAGCCGCGGCCGGCTCGCCGCCGCCGGTGCGCCGGCGAGCCGGGTCGAAGACGCCGTCGCGGTCGAAGACGCCGACGGGGACGGTCGTGCCGACCACCGGTCCCCGCCGTCCCCGCTGTCCCCGCCCTTCCCGTCATCCCCGCCGTTCCCGTCATCCCCGCCGTTCCCCGCGCCGCGGTTCCCATCCCCCGCACCGTCGCAGCCGTGGGAACCGCCGTCACCACGGGGCGCGCCCCCCGAACCGCCGCCGTCGGGCGGGTCGTCATCGGGGCGCGCATCGTTCACCGGTACCCCGGATTCCCCGGCACCGGATTCCCCGGCACCGGATCCGCCGGCTTCTTCGCCGGCTTCTTCGCCGGCTTCACATTCGCCGGCCTCGCGTTCGGCCCCGACGCGCTCGTCGAGAGCGGCCAGGGCCTCGTCGAGGACGGCGTCGAGGGTCTCGTCGTCCATTCCGGGGGCGTCGAACGGGCCGCGGCGGCGGCGATGCGGTAGCGCGAGACGGGCACCGGTACGGATGTCGGCGGCGAGCACCGTGGCGCGCCCCGCCCACGCGGCGAGTGCCATCGCGGTCTTGGCCAGCACCACGTCGGCGCGCATGCCGTCGACGTCGCAGCCGGCGCAGATGGCGGTGACGGCCCGCAGCGCCGCGTCGGTGAGCCGGACCGTGCCGAGCCGGCCGCGGGCGGCGACGACCCGGGCCGCGAGTTCCGCCTCCGCGTCCGCCCAGGTCGCGGCGAACCCGGCCGGGTCGGCTTCGAACGCCAGCCGTCGGCGGACGACCTCCGCGCGCACCGCCGGGTCACGGCTGGCCGCGACGTGCACGGTCAGCCCGAACCGGTCGAGCAGCTGCGGACGCAGCTCGCCCTCCTCCGGGTTCATCGTCCCGACCAGCAGGAACACCGCCGGATGGCGCACCGACACCCCGTCGCGTTCGACGTGGGCGACCCCGAAGGCGGCGGCGTCGAGAAGCAGGTCAACGAGATGGTCCCCCAGCAGGTTGACCTCGTCGACGTAGAGCAGCCCGCGGTGGGCGGCGGCGAGCAGACCCGGGCGCAGAACGCTGACCCCGTCGGCCAACGCCCGGTCCAGGTCGAGGGAACCGGTTAGCCGGTCTTCGGAGGCGCCCACGGGTAGTTCCACCAGCCGGGCCGGACGGGTCAGTGACGGCGACGGCGCGGGATGCGGGCCGTCGGGGCAGTCCGGTAACGGCGCGTCGGGCGCGCAGGAGAACCGGCAGCCCTCCGTGACCGTCACCGGGGGCAGCAGGGCGGCCAAGCCGCGCACGGCGGTGGACTTGGCGGTGCCCTTCTCCCCACGCACGAGGATTCCGCCCAGCGTGGGGGAGACCGCGTTGAGCAGCAGGGCCAGGCGCAGGTCGTCCATGCCGACCACCGCCGACAGCGGGAAGCTCACCACGGTGTCGACGCCGTCGAGGCAAGCGGGTGTCGCCGGTGCGTCGTGTGCACCGGCTGCGGCTGACAGGATCGACAGGATCGACAGGATCGACACGACGGATACCACGGATGCCGATGCGGCGCGTGCGGCCGGGATGGCCGATGTGGCAGTGGTACGGGCATGCCGGGGTCCTCCCAGGGTCCTCGCCCATGGTCATCACGGCGACGGCCGGAGTATCCTGGCTCCCGGATCGACGCGCACCTTCGGCCTTCCAGCCGCCGCTGCGGCCGTGGCCCGTCGCCCCGCCGGGGCGGCTCGGGGTTCCTCTCCGGACCCCTGGTCGGGCGATCGCCGGGCACGCCCGCCTCCTCGTCGGCGAGCCTGCCCAGGAAGGGTTCGCTTCCCGGTGACAGTGGCGGGACCGCGCCGGACTCGCACCGGCTTCCTCCCCCTGCTGTCGCGTCTGTCAGCATGACATATCCGTCGGCGACCAGTACGTCGTCTCGACGACCAGGACGTCGAGACGACCCTCCCTCCCACCCAGATGACCATTGGGTGCTGACCGCTGACCGCTGACCGCTGACCAGACGCCCTGTGCTCGTTGAACCGGCGCTGGTCGTGGGCGAGGATCGCGGGCGAACTGGTATCCCGGCCAGCCCGAGGCCGGTGGACACGGGGGTGGCGACGTCATCCTCCGCGGTCGCGTCTGTCAGAATGATGTCTCCCGTCGACGTTCAGAAGGGCACACACCTTGCCCGACGATCTCGATCCCGCCGCGGGAATCACCGGGGACGCCCGCGGCCGGCTGCGTGCCGACTGCGGGCGCTGTTTCGCGCTGTGCTGCGTGGCNCCGGCNTTCNCCGCCTNGGTGGACTTCGCGATTNANAANCCCGCCGGCACGGCCTGCCCCAACCTGAACGCGGGCTTCCGCTGTGCCGTCCACGAGCAGCTGCGGCCGCGGGGGTTCCGCGGCTGCGCCGTGTATGACTGCTTCGGCGCCGGGCAGCAGGTCTGCCAGGTCACCTACGGCGGGCGGGNCTGGCGNGCGGCCCCGGACAGTGCCCGGCAGATGTTCGATGTCTTCGCGGTCATGCGGACGCTGCACGAGCTGCTGTGGTATCTGAGCGAGGCGCTGAGCCGGCCCGCCGCCGCCCCGCTGCACGCCGAGCTGCATGACGCCCGCGCTCGCACCATGCTGCTGACCTGCGCCGACGCCGACACGCTGCTCGCCGTGGACGTCCCCGCGCTGCGTCAGGCGGTCCATCTGCTGTTGCTGCAGGCCAGCGACCTGGTCCGCGCCGAGCTGCCGGGCGGTGCCGGGAACAGGCGTCCCCGGCGGCGCCCCCGCGGCGCCGACCTGCTCGGCGCGAACCTCGCCGGGGCGGATCTGCGCGGCGCGGCGCTGCAGGGAACCCTCCTGATCGGCGCGGATCTGCGGGGGGCGGATCTGCGCGGCGCCGACCTGCTCGGCGCTGACCTGCGCGACACCGACCTGCACGGCGCCAACCTGCACGGCGCCCTGTTCGTCGTTCAGGCCCAGCTCGACGCCGCCCGCGGGGACGCCACCACGGCGCTGCCCCCGGCTCTGACCCGCCCCGTGCACTGGACGCGCACGGCGGACCCGACGCGGCCGGACCCCAGAACGCACCCCGTGGCGGGCTCGGGCCCCGGGCCCGGGACGGTGCCGATCCCCTCGTCGTCGCCCAGCGCGGCCCGGCCGCGGCGGTCGGCGAGTTCTCCTCGGTCGCCTCGTTCCCCTCGGTCGCCTCGTTCCCCACGCCGCCGCTGACCGGCAGACCAGTCGTCGCCGGCGCCGGGTCCGATCCCCCGGTCGGGTCACGGCGCGGAAATCACGTCTTCACCGGCGGGATGGCGCGTCAGGATGGGACCATGGCACGCGAGGATACCGGCGACATCCGGCAGGACCCGGAACGGGACGCCTGCATCACCGCCACGAGCATGTTCGTGGGCATCACCGGGACCACCGACATCGGCAGAGGAATCGACCCGGAATCGCTGCAGGAGGTCCTGCGGCGGGCGTTCACCCTCGTGCGCACCATCGTCTCCACGCATGGCGGCTCGGTCGAGAGATTCATCGGGGACGCCGCGTTCGCGGTGTTCGGCGTTCCCGAGCCGCATGTGGACGACGCGCTGCGCGCCGTCCACGCCGCCCTTGAGATTCGGGCCGCGACGGAGGCGCTCAACACCGAACGGCACCACAACCGGGACCTGAGGCTGCGCGTGCGGATCGGGATCAACACCGGCGAGGTCACCGTCGCCGGTGGCGCCAGTGGCGACCCGGTGAACGTCGCCTCCCGGTTGGAACACGCCGCGCCCGCCGGCGAGATCTTCATCGGCGGCACCACTTATCATCTCGTCCGGGACAGCGTCACCGCGAGCGAGGCGGATCCCCTCGTCGTGCAGGGCAGGCCCGTCCCGTTGCGTGTGCACCGGCTGATCGGACTGGCCGCTCCGTCGCCGGCCGCCTGAGCACTACCGGCCGCCGCCGGTGCTCCGGCCCCGGATCCGTGGGCGAGCGGGACGAAGGGCGGTGCGGGACTGTCAGCGGCGCCGGACGCGACGTGAACCGGTCCGCGGGATGGCGGCCGGTTGGGGGCCGCGGCCCAGCCCGCCGTGGCGGACCTGCATGTGGGTGGCGAGCAGATGGGACGCCTCGGCCTTGGTGGCGACCCGGTCCGAGGTGATACCGCAGTACGTGCAGGTGTATCTGGCCATCATGAGGTCCCTTCGGATGCTCGGGTAGGGCCAGAATGCGGCAANGCCGCGACAGACGCATCACATTCCCAGTTCGCATACCTATCTGAGACGCTAATCTTCCACGTGTTTGCATGTCAATCTGGTACGCCCATAAGGTGGGTGGATGCCCCGCCCGCCGTGGACGCCGAGGACGCAGGCTCACCATGAGCTCATGGCCGCCCTGTCCGCCTCGGTCGACGCTGCCTGCGAGGCGGAGGAAAGAATGTGGGAGGCCGCCCGCGCCGCCCGCGCCGGCGGGGTGCCGATCGACCTGGTGGCCGCGCTCACCCGACGCGGACGGACCACCGTCTACCGCCATCTCCCCCTTGGACAGGATCTCGGCGACGCCTGAACGCGCACCGCTTTGCCGGCGGTGGCCAGCAGTCGGCTGTCCGGGGCGAAGGCCACCTCGCGCACCGGCCCGACCCGCACCTGCATGCCGGGGACGCCGCGTGCGCGGTTCCGTCCACGCCGGATCCCAGGCCGGTCGGGTTCACAGCCCGACGCGGCCGGAGGGGTTGTCGCGGTCGAACAGCCGTCCGGCGCGGACGTAGCCGTCGAGCGACGCTGAGGAGCGCCACCGGCCCTGGCGCATGATCGACCGGTCGGCGACACCGGCGCGGGCGGCGGCGGTGGCGAACCCGGAGCGCAGCGAATGCCCGGCGAAGTCGGCCGGGTCGAGTCCGGCGGCGGCCACCCGGCGCTGCACGATTCGGGCCACCGAGCCCGGGTAGAGCCGCCCCGGCGCGACCTGCCCGTGCCGGTTGACCGCGCGGAACGCCGGCCCGTCGGTCAGCGCGGCGGCGTCCACCCAGGCCCGCCAGGCCCGCACCGGGCAGGTCGGCCGGTAGGAGCCGTAGGCGACGCCGACCAGGGCACCGGCGGCCTCCTGGTCGGTCTTCGACGCCCGGATCGTCAGGACGACTCCGTCGGGGGTCTCCAGCAGGTCGGCGACGTCGAGGCCGACGAGTTCGGAGCGGCGCAGGCAGCCGGCGAATCCGATCAGCAGCAGGGCCCGGTCGCGGACGTCGGCGAGGTCGTCGTCGCGCAGCCCGGCGACGACCCGGGCCAGCAGGGAGGTGTCCAGCGCGGCCTTGCGGTTCGGGCGGACCCCGCGGGTGCGGCGGATACCGTCCCAGACGGCGCAGACCTCCGGTGCGCTCGCCGGGTTGGGATGGCGACCGAGCTGGTGGGAGACGGAGATCGCGGCGAGCCGGCGGCGGATCGTCGAGGGCTTGTACCCGGCGTCGGCGAGCGTGGCGAGGTAACCCGCGACCGTCGCCGGGGTCGCCGGCAGCGGGCACAGCGGCACCGTCTGACGTTCACACCAGGCCCGGAACTGACGCAGGTCACTGTCGTAGGCCCGCCAGGTCGCCGTGGAACGCGCGGCGCGGGCGTAGTCCCCTACCCGAGCGAGCAGATCGGCGGTGAGCTGTCCATCGGTGCCCGGCGCCAGGACCGGCACCGGCGGCTGTGCCGCGCCGGCGGAGCCGGCCGGTAACGCACGGGGGCCGGCGATCGGCCTGGTGGTCTCGTCGTTCACCGCCGGGGCGTCCGGGCATCCTGGGGCATCGAGATCCACCCTAGTCCGCCGCGACTCGCCCGGCCTCGCCGCGGGAAACGCTCAGCGGGCCTCAGGCGGACCGGTTCCCGGATCCACCCGTGGCCGGCGTGGCCGGCTCGGCCGACGGCGGAGTGTGGGGTGCGGCGGGCGCGGGGNCGGNGNCCTGGGNGGGNGCCGCGGCAACGGCCGCGGNAGGGGCCGGCGCCTCGTCGTCGTGCAGGCCCTTGATCTCGGACTTGAAGATCCGCAGGGAGCGGCCTAGGGAACGGGCGGCGTCGGGCAGCCGCTTCGAGCCGAACAGCACGACGACGACCAGGATGATGATGATCAGTTCGGGAGCGCCGATGTCACCCACGGGAACCATCCTTCGGACGGGATCCGACGCACGGTCGGCCTGGTCCACATGTTACGACCGGCCGCCGCCCCGTTCGCAGCCCCGTCCGGTGATCGGGCCACGGCCGGGCCGATGATGCGGTGGCGCCCGGCCCGGTCCGGGAGGGCGCTCGACGGGCATCTCGACAGTCATCTCGACGGGCAGGCTGTCCGCAGGACGACGTTTCGGATGTTGTTGGATGTTGTTTGACGAACCGGGTCGGTCGGGTATACGGCGGACGTCCTACTCCTCGATCATCGGTCGACCATGATCATAGGTCGGCCATCGATGATCATTATTGGTCGGAGGTCTTCCATGGTCTGGACCCTCGTCAGTTGGATGCTGCTTGGTCTCGTTGCCGGCGCGGTCGCGCGCCTGCTCGTGCCCGGACCTGATCCGATGAGTATCCCTGCGACGATCCTGCTCGGCATCGTCGGCTCGTTCGTCGGCGGTTTCCTCGGCTACGTCCTGTTCAACCGTGATCTCAGCGAGGGCGCGCTGCAACCGTCCGGCATCGTCGGCTCGATCATCGGGGGTATCGTCGTGCTGCTGGTGTGGCGGGCGGNGGGNCGCCGCCGTACGTTGCACCGCTGACGCTCGTCCCCGAGGCCGCCTCACGGCAGCCCGGTGCGGTGGGTTGACGCGGCGATAACCGGCGGAACCCACCCGCACCGGATCCGGGGGAACGCACATGGCGGGGACCGCAGGGAGCACCGCGTCCGGGATCGTGGGGGCGCGCCTGTGCGCGCTCCTCGTGCGGGTTCTGCTGGGCGTGCCGGCGGTGGGGCTGCTCGCCGTCGCCTGCGGCCCGGACACCCCGGCCGGTCCGCACGCCATCGCGGGGGTGCATCCCCCGGGCGGCCCGACTCCCGCGCACAGCCCGAGCCCCAGCCCCGAGGCGACACACAGCCCGCGGGCCGCCGGTGCCAGCACGCCCTACTGCGGCCCGAGCCGCTACGTCGAGGAGATCGTCGTGCAGCAGTGGGCGGACGGCCGGTTTCGCATCCAGGTGCGCCCCACCCCCGAGGGGCGGCGCGCCGGGGACCCCGGCCAGGTTGCCGCCGAGATCTGGCAGGCCGTGCAGGGGTGTGTGACGGGCCTGCGCGGCGAGGTTGCCGACAGTCTGCGTGACCAGCTGGCGTGCCATCAGAACTTCGCGCAGCTACCGGCGCTGAACGGCGGGAAGGGCTTCGCCACCGGCGAGACCTACGACCTGGAAAGCTGGCGGCCGGCGCCGCGTCCCGGCGGCATCCGGACATGGATCTCCACCCGCTGCGGGAACACCCTCGGCACCGATCCCCCCGGGCCACCGGCCAGGATCTACCGGCCGGACGGCGTACGCCCCCAGCGGACGGTCTCCGGCGAGCAGGCCTGACGGCGGGTTGACGACTTGGCGGTTGACGACTTGGCGCACGAGCCCGTGTGATCAGCCCCCACGTGATACTGCTGATGTCAGTTCCTCGGGGTCCAGCGGCGTCCGAGTGCGGCCAGGAGCCTGTCTTGGGGTGGGCTGTCGGCGGGCGCGGGCTGGGCGGCGGCATACATGCCGGTCGCGGCGAGCTGGCCACCGAGTGCTTCGACGGCGGGGNGCGTCGCGGTCACCGTGTCGGGATCGAGCTGGACGGTCTGCCCGATGGTGGTGGCCAGATCCCAGGCGTGGACGAGGGGCTCGATGACGGCGACGGTGAGGACCTCGTCCACGCTCCGGGCGCCCAGGGGGGTGTCCACGACGGTGGCCGGGTCCAGGGCCGCGAGGGTGCGTTCGGTGTTCTGGTGGGTGCGCTGCCAGGATGCGCCCGGATCGGGGCCGGCGAGGGCGGTGAGGAGGGCGGGATCGGTGACGGGCGGGCGGGGGCCGTGCCCGGTGAGCAGGCTGACGATCTGCTGCTGGCCGTCGATGACGTGGCCGGTCAACTGCCGCCCGGTCCACACCGGGCAGAGGGACGGGGCGTCCCACCGGTCGGCGGGCACGCGAGTGACGGCACGCGAGTGACGATGGTGGTGAACGTGTCGAGCGCACGGCGGTAGCACTGCAAGGAACGGGTCATGACTCCTTACTCCTTCCGCGGGGTGAGCAGGGGACCGAGCGTCCGCCAGGCGGCGTCGGCCAGGTCGTCGGCGACGAGCGTCGGGGAGCCCGCGGGGCGGGCGAGCCAGTGGCGGCTGTATTCCTGGGCGGGGCCGATCCACAGCGCGACGACGACCGCCAGGTCGGGCCGGTCGGACCAGCCGTGGCCACGCAGCCAGTCGGCCACCGCGGCGAAGAAGCCGCGGTTGTCCGCGGCGGTGCGCTCATCGATCGAGCCGCGCAGGACATCGACCGGCGCGGTCAGCAGCAGTCGGGCCAGCCGCGGATGCTCTTCCACCCACCGCAGATGGCGGGTGACCAGGCGGGTCACGCCATCACGGGGCCCGGTCGAGGTGTGCAGCTCACCCCACAGCGCGCCCTGATGATCGGCAAGACCCGCACCCACCACGGCCGCGGCCAGGTCCCCCCGGGTGGGGAAGTAGTGAAACAGGCTGCCGTTACTGACACCGGCCCGACGCCGAACCGCCTGCATGGACGTGGCCTCCCAGCCCTGCTCCAGCACGCAGGCCACGGCCGCGTCCACCAGCCGGGCCCGACTGGGCGCTACCCCGACACCTCTCATAACCCCGACACCTCNCATAGAGCACCACTCTAGAGTAACACTCTATACGGACGTCCCGCGATCCTACCGGGACTCTCCGTACGGACGAGCCTCGGTAGGATCGCCGGCCATGGACGCGGGCGTGGGAAACACGTTGATCTCCATCCCGCCGGGGCGGGTGACGCTGTCCGACCGGCGAACGCAGCGCAGCTGGTCGGTCGAGCTCGCGCCGTACTGTCTCGCGGCGTTTCCGGTCACCCAGGAGCAGTACGCGGCGGTCGGCGGCCAGCGGCCGAGTTCGGCCCGCGGGGACCGGTTGCCTGTCGAGGGGGTTTCCTGGTGGGACGCGGTCCGGTTCTGCAACGCCCTGTCCCACCGCGACGGGATGGCGCCCGCGTACCGTGTCCAGGCCGACGGCGAGGGTGTCGGCGGCGAGGGTGTCGAGTGGGACACCCGCGCCGAGGGGTACCGGCTGCCGACCGAGGCTGAGTGGGAGTACGCCGCCCGAGCCGGCACGAGCGGCCCGCGGTACGGGCCGCTCGACGACATTGCCTGGTACCGCGGCAACTCCCACGGGCGAATCCATGACGTGGGCGGCAAACAGCCCAACTCCTGGGGCCTGTACGACATGCTGGGCAACGTGTGGGACTGGTGCTGGGACCTGTACGACACCGAGGTCTACGGCACCTATCGGGTGCTGCGGGGCGGCGGGTGGTTCGACGAGCACTGGAGCTGCCGGGCCTCCGTACGCCGCCGCGGCCACCCGGCCTTCCACCTCGACGACGTGGGGTTCCGCGTCGCGCGTTGCGCCGTGCCCTGACCCACGTCGCATCCGTGCTCACGCACCGGTCCGTGTTGCCCGCCGGACGAGAGCGATCCTGATCAGGTGGGGCCTGATCAGGTGGGGTCGGGGCGGGTGGGGCTGGCGCGCACGGCGCGAAGCTCCGCGGTCAGTTCGTCGACCTGGCGTTCGGCGCGTTCGGCGCGGGCCCGGGCCTCGGCGCGGGCCTCGCCGATCACAGTGAGACGTTCGGCGGCGGCCTGACGTTCGCCGGCCAGGCGTGCCTCGCCCTCGAAGCGGACGCGGTCGAGTTCGGCCGCCGCCTCGGCACGCACCCGCTCGGCCTCGGCTGCCGCGGCGGCTCGGCCCTGGTCGAGCTGCGCCGCCGCCTCGGCACGCACCCGCTCGGCCTCGGCGCGTTCGCGGCGGATGTCCTCGCGCAGGGCGTCGCGTTCGGCGCGTAGCTCGGTGAGGGTGTGCGCGTCGCGTTCGGCGTCGCGCCGGGCCTCCTCCAGCCGCGTCGAGGCCCGCTCCCGGGCGGCGACGGCCTCGTCGATGCGCCGTGCGGCCTCGACGCGGGCCGCCTCGATCTCGGTGGCGGCGCGGGCGGCGGCGGCCTGGACCTGCGCGTCGGCCTCGACGNGGGCCGCCTCGGCGGCGTCGTTGGCCGCGCGGACCGTCTCGGCGGAGTGCTCGACCACCTGCCGCCTGGCCGCCTCGGCGGCGGCCAGGCGGGTCTCGGCGTCCTCCAGGGCGCTCACCGCCTCGCCGGCGACGGCCTCGGCCTCGGCGCGGGCCGCCTCGGCGGCGCGGGCCCGCTGCTCGGCGCGCACGGCACGGGCCACCGCCTCGGCGACCCGTTCGGCGGCTTCGGCCTCGGCCGCCTCGACGGCCGCCTCGACGGCGGTGACGTCGCCGAGGGCGGACATCTGCCGGCTGAAGGCGTCGAGGGTGCAGGTCAGCTCGGCGGCGAGGGCGCGCACCTGAGCGGCGAGGTCCTCGGCGCGCAGCCGACCGGCGGCCAGCGGCAGGGTGGCGAGGTCGGCCCGGGCGGCGGGCGTGCCGGCGGAGTCCGCACCGCCACGCCCGGCGAGCTCACGGCGGCGACGGTAGGCCGCGAGCCGGTTGTGCGCCGGGTCGTCGCAGTACGCCGGCGGGCGCCCCGGGCCTTCGGCGGGGGCGGCGGGTCGGGTACATCCCGGGAAGGCGCAGCGCGGCGCCGTCGCGGCGCGGGCCGCCGCACCCTCGGACCCGGCCGCACCGCCGGACGGCGCCGGGTGTCCGGACGGGGGCGCGCCGTCGTCCCCGCCGTCGTCCCCGCCGCCGCGGGCGCGGGTGCCTTCGGGGACCGCGTGGCCGGCCGCCGGGCCGGCGGTGGATCCCTCCGGCGTCGCCGGGCCGCCCCCAGCCCCCGGCGCTCCTCCCGAAGACGTGCCGGCCGCCGGGAGCACGGGTTCGCCGTCACGGGGACGCGGCGGCCGCATCGGCCCCACCGGTTCAGGCGGCTCCCGACGCTGGTGCGGCGGTCGTGGCACCCGAGACATGACTCATCCCCTCCACTTACATATCGTCGCAAGCGATGAAACGTTTGAAAAAACGTTATACCACGAAACGGAACGTTTCAGGGGAGCGCGTGGCATGGCGCGTCCTGACGCCCGATAAGCCTCCCTTCCCGGGCGTCAGAAAATGATCATCCCGGGATGGTTCCCTGTGACCGGCCCCGGTAGATGGCCGGGTTCCGGCCGCTTTGTTTGGCAGGGACCGCGCTGGCTCGGGTGCACATGGGCCTGGGGGGAATCGGACCAGCGCATGCGCCGACATGGTGATCCGGTCCGGTCCAACTTCAGTGGCACGAACTGCCGGTGGGCCACCTCGGACTGTTCCTACGGTGTGCTACAGCAGCGCAGCGCACCCGTGCGGTGTGGCTGTGGTCCGTGGAGTCCTATCCTGTCAGGATGCGCGAACCCACGGCGGGTCACGAACGCCCGGTGCGCGGCTTCGAGATGATCTGCGAGATCGAGCCGCCGACCCGGCCGGACCTGACCCACGCCCGCCACCAGATCGGCGTCCTGAGCCCCGTCACCGACGCGTTCCTGATCCCCGACAACCACATCGGACGCGCGACGGTGTCGAGCATCGCCGTCGCCCACGAGGTGGCGACGATGGGGGGACGCAGCATCGCCTGCGTGAACTCCCGCGACCGTAACCTGCTCGGCTTCCGCCGCGACCTGCTCACCGCCGCGGCCTACGGCGTCGAGGAATTCCTGTTCGTCCACGGCGACAAACCCACCGCCGGGAACCGGACCGGCGACCTGACCGTGCGCGCGATGATGGACGAGGCCCGCGCGGCCAGCGAGGATCCGGTCTTCGCGGACATGCCGGCGTTCCGGGTCGGCGCCGCGGCTGGCCTACGTCCACTGCCCACCTGGAAACGAGCGGCCGACTTCCTGTTCGTACAGATCAGCTACTCGGTGGACGCCCTGCTGCGCTGGCGCGACGCCCATCCGGTCGAACTGCCGATCTACGCCGGCGTCATGGTCCTCGCGAGCGCCGGGATGGCCCGCCGCCTCGCCGCGGCCATCCCCGACATCGACATTCCCGACGACCTCGTCCAAGCAGTCGAACGGGACCAGGCGGCCGGGGTCGAAGCGGCCTGCGACCAGGTGCTACGGCTGCGCGACAGCGGCGCCTTCGCCGGTGTGCACCTCGTCCCGGTTAGCCGCTACCGCCAGGTCGCCACCCGACTTGAGGACCTTCTCTAACCGCCCGGGCCGGAGTGAGTGACACAGGGCACCCCGACAGTGATTATTAGTACGAAGAGATGTCGATCTGTCGCAGAGCAACATCGTCGGGGGATGTGGTGGGTGGACGCCGAAACAGCAGGAGTGCCAGGAAAAGGGAGGGCTGGTGGAGGTGGACAGCTATGTTCGTTGTGCTGCCCGTCAGTCTGATCGTCCTCGTGGCAGCGTGCAGATCATCTTCTCAATCTCATGTGCCTAGCCCATCCCCCACAACCTCCGGAACGGAAGAGCATTCGAGTACTCCTACCGGCTTCGCGATCCCCACGCTACCCCAGCCGCATCCCACAATCGACCAGAAAAAATCAATCAATGGACAGATTCCTGGGGTCTCGGCAGCCGTTTCGCGCGGTGGTGGCGGCGGAATCCCGAGCGTGCGCCCCGAATCGGGGACTCCACCTCCTTCCAGTCCTCGGGTATCCCCGCCGGATGGCGATAATGCTCCCGCGGGAGGTGGGGGAACCGCGCCTTCCTCGCACATTTCCGGGGGCGGGTGAGACACTTTTCTCGCTTTCTTTTATATCGCACAATTCGGCCGGAAGAGTGGCCTGGCGGGAGTTTGTGTTTATGGGACGATGTCGACGCGGAGTCGGGTGGGGTCCTCGGTGAGGATGACGACGGGTGCGCCGTTGTCCTTCGTCCAGCTGGTGGGTAGCAGGAACCAGCGGTTGGCGCGGTAGGCCAGGACGTGCAGGCCGGTGTAGCGCCAGCGCCAGATGGTTTTGGCGGGTGTGAGGTCGACTTCGTCGACCTGGTAGTCCGGGCTTAACGGGAGTCGGTCGGTGCTGTAGACGATGGCTGCCGATCGTTGCCCGACGGTCGCGGCGATGCCGCGGGCAAGCTGGTTGCCTTGGCGATCGGCTTCGACGGAAAACCCCCAGAACAGGGCGATCAGCAGTGTCGCGGCGAGAGTGGCGCGGCGTAGTCGGGTCAGCGGGGCGGACATCAGCGGTGGGGGTGGTCCGCGGCGGGCGCGGCGGCGGCGTCGCCGGTGACACTGCTGTTCGGCTAGGTGGACGGCGTACTCGGTCAGCACGGCGGCCATGCCAAGCGCGACCGGCGCCACCCGCACAGGTATCAACTTCAGGTTGATCAGGTCGAGGCTGCCGGCTGCGGTCAGGAACAGCAGCATGGCAACCAGCCCGGTTGCGGGAGAGGCCCCCCGAGCGACGCGGGAGGTGGGGGGACGTCGGCGCAGCTGCCGGGTGAGCAGGGCGTGGCCAGCCAGGGTCAGCAGAACCAGGAAGGCGAGGAAGATCAGGGGACGGAAGACGACCTGGGCGCTGCGGAGCACCAGATCCTGGAAGGAGAAGTCCAGCTGGCTGACTTCGAGGCCGAAATAGCCGAACAGGGCCTGCGCACGGACGAAACCGAAGTCGTAGAGCAGCGCGGTGAGTACCGTTACCGGAGCCAGAACAATCCCGAACAGCTCCCCGATCCGGGTAAGCCACGCACCCCCGCTGTCTCCCCCACTTCCGGGGGCCGTCGGCGTCATCGACGAATATCCACAGAGGTGGGAAGAGTGACGTCGAGGCGGGTGACGGTCTGCTCGGGTGGGGTGGTGTCGAGCCCCCATTCACCGAAGCGGCGGACGTTCTCGCGGATGTACGGGCTGATGGTGGCCAGGTCGTCGGGTTCGACCACCTGCCCTTCGGCGACGAGCTGGTTAACGACATCGGTGATGTCCAACGCGTTCTGGTGGATCACGCAGTTCGCGGTCAGCTCGTTGAACTTGACGATCTTCTCGTGATGGTCGGGATCGTTGTGGCCGATCAGGTCCCCGCCGAACATCAGCCAGTCGGCGAAGCCGTGGAAGGCCTCGACCTTGCCCAGACGGCGCAGCAGCGTGACCGAGGAGCGGACGCCTTCCCGGATCGAGATCGCGGCGCGGATCAGATTCTTCCAGCCGGCCTCCGCCAACGTTTTGATCACCAGCCGGCCGGCGCGTTCGGAGACCTCCCCGATCGGATCGGCCGCCCCCGCAGCCTCCTCCTCGATCGATGCCACCAGCCACCCCGTACTACACCCCCGATAGTGATCGGCAGGATACCGAGCGACCCAACGCCGTACGCCACCGGGCTACAGCCGCCCGTTGCCCCTTTCTGCCGTATCTCGGTGGCCTCCCTACCAGGTCGGTTCCCCACAGATCCTGGTCGAGTGCGTTCGGAGACGCGCAAGAACAACGGTGTGACTCCACGTCGGCAGGAGCGCGTACCCGCGGCCGTCAGCGCGCCCGCTGGCCGCCCGCCACGGCTCGCGGTCATCGTCGAGATCCTACCGCACCGCCCGCGAAGTCCTCGTCATCGGAACCTGACCCAACCCGCGCACCAGACTTGATCACTCTCAGGCCCCGTCTTCGCAGCGCGCTACGGTTGCCGGCATGCANCCNCCNCCGCCACGCCCGCCGACACTGCGGGTCATGCAGGCCAGCACCGCAGGCGAACGCGAAACCCTGGAAGCGTTCCTCGACTTTTACCGGGATGTCCTCGTCCACAAGGTGCGCGGTGTCAGCGACCAGGACAGCGCACGCAGGATGCTGCCCTCGCTCACCACCCTCGCCGGCCTCGTCAAACACCTGACCGTGGTGGAGCGAAACTGGTTCGGTCGGCTGACCGACGACCCCGACACACTCCCGACCGGCCAGGAAGACACCAGCTGGGTGCTTGCCGACACCGACACCATCGACTCGCTGCTGGCGGCGTACGACCAGGCGTGCGCAGCCTCCCGAAAGGCCGCGGCCGGGTACGCGCTCGACGACATCGTCGCGACCCCTGTCNCCCGCCCCGACCTACCCCAGGTATCACTGCGGTGGATCTACATCCACATGATCGAAGAGACAGCCCGCCATACCGGCCACGCCGACATCGTGCGCGAGCTCACCGACGGAGCGACCGGCGTACTCGGGTAGCAGACAGCCCGTCGCTCCACCGGCCCCCGCGGTCCGTCGCCGCCGACGAGCTGGGGGTGGCCGTCAACGACGAGCGGGTCCGCCGGCAGGTGACCCGCGGCGGCGCCCACCATCTCGCGAAGATCGGCATGCTGCGACAGCTGGCCGGACAGGCTAAGAGCGTGTCTCACGTCGAGTGCGGGAGTTTCTTCCAGCAGGTGATCGCGGCAGCCAGGCAGAGGAACCCGAGGAAGTTGTAGCCGTTNCGTTCGTANCGNNNGNTNAGNCGGCGGTAGCCACCGAGCCAGGCCAGGGTTCTCTCGACTTTCCACCGGTGCCGGCCGAGGCGTTCGGTACTGTCCACACCACGGCGGGCGATCCGCACCGCGATCCCGTGCCGGCGCAGGAAACGCCGTCGTTCCGGCTGGTCGTAGGCCTTGTCCGCACGCAGCGTGGCCGGGTGGCGCCGCCGCGGTCCACGGCGGGAACGGATCGCCGGGAT
>NZ_JPGU01000026.1:0-63939 GCF_000732115.1 Frankia sp. CeD | reverse complement strand
CCCGGCATCGGAAGATGCACATCCGCCGACTCCGCCGGATGCACCTGGAGATCCACACTCGTCACCGACCGGCTACCGCCACCGGCCGGCCCATATGGCACCATGGCCATGGGTTCCACACTCCTGTTCGTAGCAGGATTTGGGATCAAGGCCCGGGGATTGGTGCTGGTAACACCACTCCGGGCCGCCCTATTCACTTACCTTCCACCGCTCATAATACCCCGTCGATCTACGCCATGCAGGCATTTCGCGCGGATGGGAATGTTTCATGGGAAACGTCCACGCCGTTTTTTATCGGCACGGTCTCCGTTTCCTGCCTCCATTCATGGAATGGCCGTTCTGTCATCGGACCCCACGCGGGCAGCCCCGAGGTTCGGAGCGAGCGCCAGNCCAAGGGCCAGGCCCGGAGAGCCGGACCGAGCTGCGAGCGAGGTCCGGTGCCCAGTCGGCCCGACCGCCGGGCGGCATCCCCGGACACCCCAACCAAGTACTACGGTCGCCACCTGTATGGATCGTCGCGTGACGTCCGCATCCACTTCGGTTTTGTGTCGCAAATCACGGTGTACTTTCGATTCTGCGACGAGGCTCCGGAGTTTACCCGTCAAAGTCTCGATGCGCTACGTCAACCGTTGGAGAGCGGAGAGATCGAGATCGCCCGCGCTCGCGCGACGACCCGGTTTCCCGCCCGCTTTCAGCTGGTTCTGGCGGCGAATCCCTGCCCGTGTTCGAAGGCCCGTGGCCCGCGCGCGGTGGGCTGCGAATGTCCGAGCCTGGTCCGTCGGCGCTATCTGGCCCGTCTGTCCGGGCCGCTCCTGGATCGGATCGACATCCAGGTGGCGTTGAGCGCTCCCAGCCGGGCGGAGCTACGGGCGGACCGTGGCCAGGGTGATTCGTCCGCGGTTGTCGCGGCGCGGGTCGCCGCGGCCCAGGATGCGACCCGGGTCCGACTGGCCGGAACGCCGTGGCGGCTCAACGCGGAGGTGCCGGGGCCGGCGATGCGCCGCCTGTGGCCGCTGCCGGCGAGGGCGACGGCCGTGGCCGAGCGGGCATTCGAAAGAGGCCTGCTCACCGCGCGCGGTCTCGACCGTGTCCTGAGGTTGGCGTGGACCTTCGCCGATCTCGCCGGCCGGGGCACGCCCGGTCCCGAGCAGTTCGGTGCCGCGCTGGATCTGAGATTGCCCGGGTGGTCGGCATGAGCGTGGGAGACCCCCATGGGGACGCTCCTGACCGTGACGTGAACCGTGTCGCCCAGCAGGAAGAAGCCGCAGAAGAAGCCGCATCCGGTGCCGTCTTCAGGGAGTGGGACATGAGCTCGACGACTCCGCCGGATGCCCGGGGGGCGGATCCCGCTTCCGCGCCCGGGAGGGTGGCACCGGGTGACAGCGACTGGTCGGATCCCGAGCGGTTGGCCCGTGTCGCCCTGGCTCGCGTCTTCGGCCCGGAACATCGTCGCGTGGCCGTCGAGGTCAGGCGTCGGGGTGCGTTCGAGGTGTGGAATGCGCTCCGGGCGGCGCATCCGAGTGTCGATCCGGTTCGGGACCTGGACGCGGCATGGCGCGCCGGCGCCCGGCTGGTCTGTCCCCAGGACGCCGAGTGGCCCCTCGAACTGGATGCCCTGGACCGCCTTCGGGACGCGGGGGATGGTTCGATGATCGGCACTCCACTGGCTCTGTGGGTTCGCGGTCCGCTCAACCTGAGCGAGCTCCCACCCCGGGCGGTCACAGTCGTGGGCTGCCGGACCGCGACCAGCTACGGGCTGCATCTCGCCGGAGAGATCGCGTTTGCGATGGCGGAACAGGGATGGGCCGTGGTGTCGGGAGCCGCGTTCGGCATTGACGCAGCGGCACATCGGGGGGCGTTGGCCGCAGCCGGACCGACGGTGGCGGTGCTCGCCGGGGGTGTTGACGTTCCCTACCCGACCGCCCATGTGGAACTGCTGGAGGAGATCGCCCGTACCGGGGCGGTAGTCAGCGAGGTGTCGCCGGGCACGCCGCCGTACCGACGCCGATTCCTCACCCGTAATCGCATCATCGNGGCTCTGTCCCGGGGGACGGTCCTGGTCGAGGCGGGCCACCGTAGCGGCGCGCTGAACACGGTCGCCCACACCCGTCGGCTCGGTCGTCCCGTCATGGTCGTTCCGGGACCGGTGACCAGCGCCATGAGCGCAGGCTGTCACCGGCTGCTCCGGGACTTCCGTGAACAGACGGTTCTGGTCACCGGGGCCGAGGACATCAGGGAGGAAATCGCGAGTATCGGATCGCTCGTACAGCGGCAGGCGAGCGGGAATGGCCCGCGGGACGGATTGTCCGAGGCGGTGCGCGAGCTTCTCGACGCGATGCCGGCCCGCGCTGCCGTCGGGGTGTCCGTGCTGGCGCGCCGCACCGGCCTGCGCCCCGAGGCGGTGCTGGCGATGCTGGGCCCACTCGCGGTGGAGGGGCTGGTCGAGAACGTGGCGGGCGGTTACCGCCTCACGGATCTGGGCCGAGCGCCGTCGAACCCGTCCCATCCCGCAACGTCCGGCAGGAGGTCCGGTACCCAACCGGGTGCCGCCCACGGCGGGGCGGATCGTTCCCCGACGCGCAGTACCGCGGATCCGGGACTCGACGGGGAAAACCCCGACGGCGAAAACCCCGACGGGGAGACCTGAGTCAGCCCGGATGCAATGTCTCCGGGTGCAGTGTCACGGACGCCGCGGCGTCTTGACGAGAACCATCGATGTTGCCACGGTCGTCTCATGGTCCTGCGAGGCGAGAGCGCCGAGGAGCCCGCCGACGGTCGGCTTCTGCCGCGGCAGCGCTCCCGAGCGACGTGTGGATCAGACGCCCGGCCAGTCGAGATCGTCGAGACACCCGAGTCCGACTGGGACACGGCGGTCGCGGGTTTTCTCCGCCACCTCATCGCGGAGCTGGCCCGATCTCCTGAGACCGTGCGTGCCTACGCCGCCGACCTCGCTAACCTGCGCGCTCATGCGGAGCGGATGGGCTGTTCGGTCCTCGCCGACCTCGATCTGGCGCTTTTGCGGAGCTGGCTCGCTTCGATGCGCGCCGCCGGGGCGGCGCCGGCAAGCCTGGCCCGGCGCGCCTCGATGGCCCGGGTCTTCTCTTCCTATGCGGCGCGCCATGGCTTCCTCGACACCGACGTCGCCGCACGGCTCGTGGGTAACCGTACGGTCAGAAGGGTGCCTGAGGTGCTCACCGCCGCGGCCGCGCGTCAGCTCCTTGAGAACCCTTCGCCTGATGTGTCGCCCCCGGGCACGTCGCAGCCGTCCGGGCTGCCGGACTCGACGGCAGACTCCGAGCGGGTCGTACGGCGGGCGGTGGAGCTGCGGGACGCACTCGTTCTCGAGCTTCTGTATGGCAGCGGAATCCGGGTGTCCGAGCTGTGCGGTCTTGACCTGGGGCACATTGATGACGACCGAAGGTTGCTGCGGGTCCTCGGTAAGGGCGGCAAGGAACGCAGCGTGCCGTTCGGTGTGCCGGCGGTGGCCGCCCTACGGTCCTGGAGATCAACGGGACGGCCGCGGCTGATGACCGCTCGTAGCGGGCGTGCGCTGCTCCTCGGCCTGCGCGGAGGTCGCCTCGATCCGCGCACGGTACGGCGGATTCTGACGACGAGGGTGGCGGCCGGTGTCGCTCCGGCCGGCCTGACTCCGCATGGTCTGCGGCATTCGGCGGCGACGCACATGCTGGAAGGCGGGGCCGATCTGCGCTCCGTCCAGGAATTTCTCGGCCATGCGAGTCTCGCGACCACGCAGATCTACACCCATGTGACACCGGAACGGTTGCGCGCGGCCTTCGAGCAGGCTCACCCCCGAGCCTGAGACAAGGCCGGGGGACCCAGGGGAGCGATCTGCTGGGAGGAGGGGCAGGAGGCGGGGCGGAGTTCTGCGGAAGAACAGCAGGGGATCGAGGTAGTCCATCCCGCGCAGAAGCCCCCAGTGCAGGCATGCGGCCACCGGACAGCCTGGATGGCCATCGCTCATCCAGCCGAGCAGGTCTCCGGCTCGGACCGCGGTTCCGGGGCTGATCGCCGGCGTCAGTGGTTCGTAGGTCGTGCGGAGGTCGCCATGCGTGACGGTGACGATGCCGCGGTTCGCCACGGACCCGGCGAAACTCACCACCCCGTCGGCCGCGGCGAGAACCGGGGCGGCCGGAGAGGCCTTGAGGTCGACTCCGCGATGACCGGGTCCGTAGGGCGAAGGCGGGCGTTTGAAACCGCGGCTCACCGTGACGGCCCCCGACAACGGCCATCGCAGAGCCCGGACCCCGCCGCCGTGGGCCGGCGGTGCCGCGGAGTTCTCCGGTCCGACGTCGCCGGGTGGCGGGTCCGGGTGCTCGTCCCCTTCTCCGCCGCCCAGCGGGCCAGCGGCCGGCGGGGTCACGGCCGGCCGCGTTCGTTCCCCGGCCCGGCGGGCCGCCGGCCGGNGGGNTCGTGGGGCGGAGGGAGGCCGGACGGCGGGAGTCGCCGGTCGTCGAGGNGACGAGGTCGCCTTCGGCGCGGGGGCCGGGGGCGAGGGGGCCGGATGTGCCGCCGGCGTTGACCGCGCCGTGGACGGAGCAGGTGTCGTCGAGGGTTCCGCCGACGTGCCGGGGGTGAGCCTGAGAGGAGGTGGGCCCGCGGTCCTCACCACAGCCCGAACCTGGCTGACCCCCAGAGCCTGCTCGATGACGTCGTGGCGGGGCTCGGTACGGAACCCGTCACCGGGGCCGAGCCCACCGGCGGAGNCGGTCGCACCGGACGGGGCAGACCGCCCAGGCTCGGACAAGGACTCGGGCAAGGCGGTGGNGCTCCGTTGCGGATCACGTGCCGCCAGGACGAGGCGTGGCCCGTCGGCGTGTGGCTTGATCGGCATCGTGACGGGCCGTCCCAGGGCGATCAGGATGGCGACCGCCGGGATGACGAGCCAGAGCGGGTCGAAGCGTGGCAAAGGGGGCATGACGGTGACACCTCCGGGTCCGGGGGAGGCGCGGCGGCCGGATCCGGTCCAGGTCCGCTCGTCCGGCCGCCGCTGTGCCGGTCCGAAGGGGGAGCGGACCGGCCTCGTCCACGGTGCGGCGTTTTGACGCCGTTGGGTAGNCCGGCCGTGTGATCTGTGGATAACTCCCGCCGCGTGCTGTCGATGCCCGCGCTCTGTGGACATCGCCGGCCGGTCCGTTGATCCGATCCGATGTGGTAGTCCGATGGATCCTCGTGCCCGGCGGGTATCATCGATCGCAGGGCCCGTCCACCGGGCCCAGTTCGCACGCCCACTGTCGATGATCCGGATCTGATCATCGGAAGGGTCTCCTCGGTCCGCCGCACAGCGGCGGCCACGACCAATCGGGCGTCAGGGGCTGCCGTCGTCAGATGGCGCCGTCACAACCGAGGCGTCCCGGCCCAGGCCGGGCGGGAAGGAGCGACGTCCGATGGCCGTCGTCACCATGAAGCAGCTGCTGGAGAGCGGTGTGCACTTCGGGCACCAGACCAAGCGCTGGAATCCGAAGATGAAGCGGTACATCTTCACCGAACGTAACGGCATTTACATCATCGACCTGCAGCAGACACTGTCCTACATCGACCGCGCCTACGACTTCGTCAAGGAGACCGTGGCGCACGGTGGGACGGTCCTGTTCATCGGGACGAAGAAGCAGGCCCAGGAGGCAATCGAGGAACACGCGGCCCGGGTCGGAATGCCGTACGTCAAGGAGCGGTGGCTCGGTGGCATGTTGACCAACTTCTCCACGGTCTACAAGCGTCTTCAGCGGCTCAAGGAGCTCGAGGAGATCGAGGTGACCGGTGGTACCGAGGTGCGCACGAAGAAGGAGCAGCTCGTGCTGACCCGGGAGAAGGTCAAGCTGGAGCGCACCCTCGGCGGTATCCGCGACATGAGCCGGGTGCCGAGCGCGGTGTGGGTCGTCGACACCAAGAAGGAGCACATCGCCGTCGGTGAGGCCCGCAAGCTCGGCATTCCCGTCGTGGCGATTCTCGACACGAACTGCGACCCGGACGAGGTCGACTACCCGATCCCCGGCAACGACGACGCGATCCGCAGCGCTGCCCTGCTCACCCGGGTGGTCGCCGATGCGGTCGCGGACGGTCTGATGGCCCGTGCGGGCGCCTCGAGCTCTGCCGATGCCAAGCCCGAGCAGTCCGCGGGTGAGGAGCCGCTCGCCGAGTGGGAGCAGGCCCTGCTGCGTGGTGAGGCACCTGCCGAGGCCCCGGGTGCGGTGGAGCCGGCGACGGCGGAGCCCGCGGACGGGACACGGCCGGACGCCGCGGTCGGCACCGCGGTCTGACCCGCTACCGCGTCTCATTCGCCTGCGGTGGTGGCGATCGACCAACGGTGACATTGTGTGAGGATGACGGTGGTTCCCCGAGTCGGGTCGGGGACCACCGCTCCCGAATGTCAGGCCTGGTTCCGGTGGTCGGACCCGTGCACCGGATCGGGCGCGCAGCCAGGGCCGCTCGGGCGGGCGCTCCCGCGGCGCCCGGCGGGCACCGCGGGACCGGGGCCGATAGAACTACGACAGCATCCAGACCCACACCGACGAGAAGAGCACCATGGCAGAGATTTCAGTCGCTGACATCCGGAAGCTCCGGGAGCTCACCGGCGCTGGGATGAGCGACGTCAAGAAGGCGTTGGTCGACAACGCCGGGGACTTCGAGAAGGCGAAGTCCTGGCTGCGGGAGAAGGGCAAGGCGCAGGTCGCCAAGCGTGCGGCACGCAGCGCCGCCAACGGCCTGGTCGAGTCCTATCTGCACCGGACCGACCCGCAGCTCCCGCCCACCCTCGGCGTGCTCGTCGAGCTTCGCTGCGAGACGGACTTCGTGGCCAAGACCGAGGACTTCAAGCAACTCGCCCGCGATCTCGCGCAGCACATCGCCGCGGCGGACCCGCTGTACGTCACCGCCGAGCAGATCCCGAACGAGGTCCTCGAGGCGGAGCGAAAGATCTACGAGGCCGCGGCCCGCGAGGAGGGCAAGCCCGAGCAGGCGATCGCGAAGATCGTTGAAGGGCGCGTCAACGGGTATGTGAAGAGCAGCGTGCTGCTTGACCAGCCATGGGTGAAGGACGGCAAGGTGACCATCCGAGCTCTGCTCGACCAGGCCGGCGCGTCACTGGGTGAGAAGATCGAGGTCGGTCGGTTCTCCCGGTTCAACATCCGCCAGGCCTGAGCGTCGTCGGACCGCCGGCTCCCTGTCGGGTGGCCGGCGGCCGTCGGCTCCGAGGCTTCTCGGTGGGTGCGGTGTCGGCCCAGGTCGGCGGGGACGTCGTGGTAGGGCACACTGCAGGCGGCGGCTGTGCGATCATCGGTCAGGCGAATCCGGGACCGGGCGGGACGGCTTCGCCCCTGGGACGACGAACTCGGCTGCGCTCGGCCGAACCGCGGTGATGACAGGACCGGCGCCCGGTGGACGCCGGCGGACCAGGAACAGACGGAAGGAAATGCGGTGATCGACGACACGCTTCTCGAGGCCGAGGAGAAGATGGAGAAGGCGGTCTCGGTCGCCAGGGAGGACTTCGCGAACATCCGCACGGGGCGTATCACTCCCGCGGTCTTCTCCAAGATCCTGGTGGACTACTACGGCGCTCCGACACCGGTGCAGCAGCTCGCGTCGTTCCACATCCCGGAGCCACGTATGGTGATCATCACGCCTTACGACAAGTCGTCCCTGGGGGCGATCGAGAAGGCCGTGCGTGATTCCGATCTCGGGGTCAACCCGAGCAATGACGGCACCATCATCCGGTGTGTTTTTCCGGAGCTGTCCGAGCAACGGCGTCGCGATCTTGTCAAGGTGGCTCGGACCAAGGCCGAGGAAGCCCGGGTGAGTATCCGCAACGTCCGACGTCACGCCAAGGACACGATCGATCGGATCGTGCGGGACGGCGATGCCGGCGAGGACGAGGGCCGGCGGGGTGAGAAGGATCTCGACGAGGCAACCCACCGATACGTCGGACAGGNGGATGAACTTCTTCGGCTCAAGGAATCGGATCTTCTCTCGGTTTGATCACTCCCGCGTCCGTTCTCGATACCGGCCGCTCGCTCCGATGTTCGGTNCCCATGGTCTCGGAATCGCCTGGACGGTCCCCGGATCCGCGCATGACGCATACGCGATGCGGCGGTCGCTGCCCACGGCCGGGCAGCCATGACGACTGTCGACGGCCGCGCGGTGGCTGAGTCCGGGCCGTCCGGGTCATCCGCGCCGCCGGGATCCTCGCCGCCGGGATCCTCGCCTGGGTCCGGTAATCACGGCCGGCCCGCCGGGACGGCGTCCCGGCCCTCACGTGCCGGCCGCAATCTGCCGGCCGCCATCGGTGTCGGCATCCTTCTCGGTGCCGTCATCCTCGTTCCGCTGTTCACCCTGCGGGTGATCTTTGTCGGGGTGATCAGTGCCGCGATGGCCCTGGGCACCCACGAGGTGGTCCGCGCGATCCGACTGACGCAGGTACGGGTTCCCCTGCTTCCCCTGGTTGCCGGGGCGGCGGCCATGCCGGTCGTCGCGTACGCCGACGGGACCACCGGCCTGCTGCTGACTCTCGCCGGCACCATCGGCGTGGCGGCGCTGGTCCGTGCTTTCGGGCCGTCCACGGGTCTGCTCCGCGACGTCGCCGGCGCCGCGTTCGTGGCCGGCTACATCGGCTTTCCGGCCGGCTTCGCCGCGCTGCTCACCGAACCCTCCGATGGTCGCTGGCGAGTCGTCGCCTTTCTGGGAACGGTGGTGGCCAGCGACGTCGGTGGTTACACGGCCGGTGTCCTCTCCGGCGGTCGGCACAAGATGGCCCCCACCGTCTCCCCGGGGAAGTCGTGGGAGGGATTCGCCGGTTCGGCGGTGACCTGTGTGATCGTCGCCGGGATCGTGCTGGCCTGGCCGCTGGAGGCCGAGGCCTGGCAGGGCGTTCTGCTGGGGCTGGCGGTCGCGTGTACCGCGACGATCGGCGACCTGGGTGAGTCTCTGCTCAAGCGCGACATCGGCATCAAGGATATGAGCAGCCTGCTGCCCGGCCATGGTGGCCTGATGGACCGTCTGGACTCGTTGTTGTGCACCGCCCCGGTCGCCTGGCTTCTGATCACTTCCTTCCTGAACTGATCGAAACCGGGTCCAGTCGACCGGTCTCGCCTCTCGTAGGCCCCTTCGGACAGATCCGTGCATTCGTCTCGGTCGCGGTCACCTGGCAGACTGGATCCGCGATGACTGCCACGACCGCCGAATCCGGACGTCCGGACCAGCCCCCGACCGCCGAGGCGGGCCGGCCCGTACGGCTGACGCTCACCCGGCGAGCGGGCCGAGCGCCGCGTCACCTCGCCGACCTGACCCGGCAGGAACGGCGTGACGTCGCGGTGTCGCTGGGGCAGCCGGCCTTCCGCGCCGATCAGGTGGCCCGGCACTACTATGCGCGGTTGATCGCCGCCGATGAGCCCGAGGCGATGACCGACCTGCCGGAGCGGGACCGCCAGCCGCTCCTCGACGCCCTGCTGCCGAGGCTGCTCGTCCCGGTGCGGACGCTGAGCTGCGACGACGGTCTGACCCGCAAGACGGCATGGCGGACCGTGGACGGCGCTTCTCTCGAGTCTGTGATCATGAGATATCCGGATCGCGCGACGGTCTGTGTGTCGAGCCAGGCGGGCTGCGGCATGGGCTGCCCGTTCTGTGCCACCGGTCAGGGGGGGCTGACCCGAAACCTGTCGACCGCGGAGATCGTCGAACAGGTCGTGCACGCCGCCCGGGTTCTCCGGCGCCGTGAGCTCGCGGGCGGCGAGACCAGGTTGTCGAACGTGGTCTTCATGGGGATGGGCGAGCCGCTGGCGAACTATGCCGCGGTGATCGCCGCGCTACGCCGCCTCACCGCTCACCCCCCCGAGGGCCTGGGCCTGTCGGCTCGCGGCCTGACGGTCAGCACCGTCGGCCTTGTTCCGGCGATTCGTCGTCTCGCCGGAGAGGGCCTGCCGGTGACTCTGGCGGTGTCCCTGCACGCCCCGGACGACGTTCTGCGGAACGAACTCGTCCCCATCAACACCCGTTGGCCGGTGGTCGAGGTGCTCGCGGCCGCCTGGGAGTACGCCGAGGTGACCGGCAGACGGGTAAGCGTCGAGTACGCGCTGATCGACGGGGTCAACGATGACGTGGGACGCGCCGACGCCCTCGCGGACCTGCTCGTCGGCCGGCTCGCGCATGTGAACCTCATTCCGTTGAATCCGACCGGTGGATCCTCGTGGCGCGCCAGCGCCCCGGCCGGCCAGCGCGCGTTCGTCCGCAGGCTCCGGGACCGCGGCATCGTGACGACGGTGCGCGACACCCGGGGCCGGGAGATCGCGGCAGCCTGCGGACAGCTCGCGGCCGAGCCGGCCGGGAAGCCGGAGCGGACGGACCGGCCGGAGCAGCTCGGATCCGACCGTCTCGTCGAGTTCGGTGCCGTGGGGAGCACGACGCCTGACGGTGACCGTGTCCTTCGGTAGTCCGACGAGTCGACGCCGGGGGGCCTCCCGGCCGGGTATCCGGGCGACGAACACCGTATGGCTGCCGATCACGGCCGCCGCCGGAGTGTTGCTGCTGCTCCTGTGGTACGCGATGTCCCAGGAGCCGGGGCCGGCGAAGACCTCGGCGACCCAGGCCGCTCTCGGAGCATCCGGCGGTCGTGCCGCCGGTGCCGCCGTGGCGTCGGCCATACCGTTGCCCACGGTCCCACCGCCCCCCGAGAGCGGCTGCGTCACCGGGAAGACCCTGCCGTCCGGGATCGGTACCCGCGCGCTGCGGGTGGGAGGAACCGAGCGCGGCTACGTCCTCGCCGTACCGACCGCGGGTCCACGGGCCAGGCCACTACCACTGATCTTCAATTTCCATGATCTGAATCAGACGCCGGAAGATCTGGAAGCGTACACGCGGCTCGCCGATCAGGGGACGAAGGCGGGCTTCGTGGTCGCCGCCCCGATCGGGACGCAGATGCGGTGGAACTTCACCAGATCGAAGGCGGTGGGACCCGACGACGTACTCTTCGTCGGCGCGCTGCTCAACGACCTCGTTGGTCAGATGTGCCTGGACGCGGGACGCGTCTTCGCCGTGGGCTACGGGGACGGCGCGAACATGGTGCTCACGCTGGCCTGCGCGCTGCCGGGCCGTCTTGCGGCGGCGGTGACCGTCGGGTCGAGCGTGCTGCCCGGCTCCTGCGCCAAGCCCGCCACCAACGTCCTGGAGATCCATGGGACCTCGGACCAGATCGCACCGTATGCCGGCGGAGGTGCTCCGCGACCGGTCCCCTTCACCGGGGTCGTCGCGCAGCCCGTGGAAGACCGGCTCGCCCGGTACGCCTCCGCTCTGGGCTGCGGCGGAGCCCGCCAGACCTCCCGGGACACGGCCGCCTGGCAGCGCACCGTGTGGAGCGGCTGCCCAGCCGGCCACGATGTCGGACTGTTAGCCATGCAGGGCGCGGGGCACACCTGGCCGGGGGCGCAGGCACGCCCGGCGCTGGGTCCGACCTCCGTCAGCCTGAGTGCCACCATTGTGGCGTTGACCTATTTCGGTTACACGCCTACGCCCGCGACAAGTGGCCTGCCCGCTCCCGCCGTCTCCGCCGGTCCCGCCGGCCCGGGCGTCGCCACCAGTCCGACTCCCGCGGCACCGTCGGCTGAATCCTCCGGACCCGCCGCATCCTCCGGACCTGCCACCACGCCCGCGTCGCCCGCCGCCCCGGATGCCGCCCCCCGTGCCGAACCGTCCGGGCAGCCGGCAGCCGGCGCCACACCTTCTTCCTCACCCGGCCGGGGATGAGTAGACGTCGGAGCCGTCGTCGACGTGACCGACCGGGCCGACGTGCCACCCCGATCGGGGTGGCCGATCGGGGTGGGCGGCGACCGCAAAGTCCTGCCCACCAGACCTGACGAAACGTAGTTGTCACTGGACCCATTGCGCATCTTCGGGTGGCACCTGTCATGAACCGAACAGGGCGGCGTCGAGCGGTCGGTGGGCCTGAGAGAATAGGTGACGTGGTGGAGGCTTCGATCCTGCGTGAGGTTGTCCTGCTCGGGTCCACCGGTTCGATCGGAACCCAGGCAATAGATGTCGTACGCCGCAACCCGCAGCGGTTCCGGGTGGTGGCGTTGATGGGCGGCGGGTCCCGGGTGGACCTGCTCGCCGCTCAGGCACTGGACCTCGGCGTCCAGGCCGTGGGAGTGGCGGCGGCCTCGGCCGCTCAGGACCTCCAGCTGGCCTTCTTCGCCGAGGCGTCGCGGCGTGGCTACCGTCGGGGNGAGTTCCCCGTGCCAAAGATTCTCGCCGGTCCCGACGCCGCGAGCGAGATCGCGGCGTGGCCATGCGACATCGTCCTCAACGGCATCACCGGCTCGGTCGGGTTGGCCCCGACGCTCGCGGCGCTGGCCGCCGGCCGGACTGTGGCGTTGGCGAACAAGGAATCGTTGGTCGCCGGGGGGCCGTTGGTGCTCGACGCGCTCGGTGGCGACCCCGACCGCCTGGTGCCGGTGGATTCCGAGCACTCCGCACTGGCGCAGTGCCTGCGTGGCGGGCGGCGGGACGAGGTACGCAAACTGGTGTTGACCGCCAGCGGAGGTCCCTTCCGCGGGCGCCGCCGCGACGAGCTTGCCGCCGTTACCCCGGAGCAGGCGTTGGCCCATCCCACCTGGGACATGGGACCCCTGGTGACGATCAACTCGGCGACCCTGATGAACAAGGGGCTTGAGCTGATCGAGGCGCACCTGTTCTTCGGGGTTCCCTACGACGACATCGAGGTCGTCGTGCACCCCCAGTCGTTGGTGCACTCGATGGTCGAGTTCACCGACGGCTCGACGATCGCTCAGGTCTCCCCNCCGGACATGCGACTGCCCATCGCGCTGGCGCTCGGCTGGCCGGACCGGGTGGCGCAGGCACAGCCGCCGATGGACTGGTCGCGGGCGCAGGCGCTTACCTTCGAACCGCTGGACGAGGTGGCGTTCCCGGCGGTGGAGCTCGCGCGCACAGCCGGGCGGCGCGGCGGCACCGCCCCCGCGGTCTTCAACGCCGCGAACGAGGAGGCGGTGGCGGCCTTCCTCGCCGGGCGGCTGCCCTTCATCCGTATCGTCGACCTGGTGGCCGAGGTCATCGCCGAGCACGAAGTGATCGATCATCCCACGGTGGAGGAGGTGTTCGCCACCGAACGAGCCGCGCGGGCGGCGGCAGGGCGGCTGATCCGGCGCGAGACCGAACGGGACACGGTATGAGCCGCCCCCCCGGCGCCGAGGGGGCGGTCTGATGGAGCTTCTCGGCATTGCGGCGTTCGCACTGGCCCTGCTGGTGTCGGTCGTCGCGCACGAGGCCGGGCATTTCGTGACGGCCCGGCACTACGGCATGAAGGCCTCCAAGTTCTTCGTCGGTTTCGGGCCGACCATCTGGTCCCGGCGGCGGGGGGAGACCGAGTACGGTGTCAAGGCCATTCCGGCCGGCGGTTTCGTCAAGATCGAGGGGATGACTCCGCTCGAGGAGATCGATCCGGCCGATGAACCCCGCGCCTTCCACAATGCGCGGGCGCGGGCCCGGCTCGTGGTCATGTCGGCCGGTTCCTTCGTGCATTTCGTCATCGCCATCGTGCTGGTCTACGGAGTGCTCGTTGTCCTGGGCACGACCACGATCAGCGAGTCGAGGGTCGGCGCGACGAGTTGCATCGCCACGACCGCGACTTGTTCCGGACCGGGGCCGGCCGCGGCGGCCGGTCTGCGGCCGGGTGACCGGATCGTCAGCTTCGGCGGAGTTCCGGTCACGACCTGGACGCAGTTCACCCGGCAGGTGCGTGCGCACGGAGCGGGGCCTGCGGTGATGGTCGTCGAACGGGACGGCCGCACCCTCACTCTCACGCCGAACCTGGTGGAGGTCCGGCGCGATCGGGAGACCGGGCAGGCGGGCGACGACCGGGTCGGCGCCTTGGGCGTCAAACCGGGAACCGAGACAGTGCACTACAACCCGATCGAAGCGGTGCCCCGCACCTTCGATGTCATCGGGTCCGGGTTCACCGGCATGTACGAAACGCTGACCCGCCGGATCGGTGATATCGGTAATATCTTCAGCGACAACCGCGACCCCCAGGGTTTCATCAGCGTGGTGGGAGCGGCGCGTATCGGCGGTGACGTGGTCTCGGCCGAGGGCAGTTCGGCCGTGGACCGGGTGCGGAACCTTCTCATTCTGGTCGCCGCGATCAATCTCGCGGTCGGAATTTTTAACCTGTTGCCCCTACTCCCGTTGGACGGCGGTCATATTGCCGTGCTGGGCTTCGAGCAGGCCCGGCACGGTCTACGCAGGCTCCGGGGTTATCGCGGTCCGGTGCAGAAGGTGGATTTCNCCAAACTGTTACCAGCCACGTACGCCACGGTCGTCGTATTGCTCGGGTTCAGTCTGCTTGTCCTGTCCGCCGACATCGTCAATCCCATTCGCCTGAATCAGTAATTTCGTATGAACATGCGCGACGGTGTGCCATTCTGCCCTGCCTCCTGCAGCCGACAGGCCGAGTCAGTCGCACGTCGATCTTCGTCTCCGATTCGCCAGTGAGGACAACGTGACCGTAACTCTGGGCATGCCAACCGCTCCGGCCCGTCCGCTCGGCACGCGGCGGCACAGCCGGCAGATCCACGTGGGCAACGTCCTGGTCGGGGGTGACGCTCCGGTCTCCGTTCAGTCGATGTGCACCACGTTGACGTCGGACGTCAACGCCACGCTGCAGCAGATCGCACAGCTGACAGCGTCGGGATGCCAGATCGTCCGGGTCGCGGTGCCAAGCCAGGACGACGCCGACGCCCTCGCCGCGATCGCCCGCAAGTCCCCGATCCCGGTGATTGCCGATATCCACTTCCAGCCCAAGTACGTCTTCGCCGCGATCGACGCGGGCTGCGCCGCGGTCCGGGTCAACCCCGGCAACATCAAGGCTTTTGACGACAAGGTCGGGGAGATTGCTCGCGCGGCGAAGGCCGCCGGCGTTCCGATCCGGATCGGGGTCAACGCGGGTTCACTCGACAAGCGGCTGTTGGCGAAGTACGGCAAGGCCACGCCGGAGGCGCTGACGGAGTCGGCCTTGTGGGAATGCTCGCTGTTCGAGGAGCACGACTTCCGTGACATCAAGATCTCGGTGAAGCACCACNACCCGGTCGTCATGATCCAGGCGTACCGGCTGCTCGCCCAGGCCTGCGACTACCCGCTGCACCTCGGTGTCACCGAGGCCGGACCGTCCTTCCAGGGCACGGTCAAGTCCGCGGTCGCCTTCGGGGCCCTGCTCGCCGAGGGAATCGGTGACACGATCAGGGTGTCGCTGTCGGCACCGCCGGTCGAGGAGGTGAAGGTCGGCACCGCGATCCTGGAGTCCCTGGGACTTCGGCAGCGTAAGCTCGAAATCGTATCCTGCCCTTCCTGCGGTCGGGCTCAGGTCGATGTCTACACCCTTGCCAATCAGGTCAGCGCCGGTCTCGAGGGCATGGAGGTCCCGTTGCGCGTCGCCGTCATGGGCTGCGTCGTGAACGGGCCGGGCGAGGCCAGGGAGGCCGATCTCGGCGTCGCATCCGGGAACGGCAAGGGTCAGATCTTCGTCCGAGGTGAGGTCGTGAAGACCGTTCCGGAGGCGCAGATCGTGGAAACCCTCATTGAGGAAGCCATGCGGCTGGCCGAGGAGATGGCGGCGGACGGCACCCCGTCCGGCGAACCCTCGGTTTCCGTGGGTTAACCGGTTCGACCGGATGGGCCTACCTCTGCGGTCCGCGCCGACCCGTCTGCTTGACGACAGGGATCTTCCGGCCGTCCGCGAGCTCTTGGCCCGCAACCCGGTCGCCGATGTGTTCGTCGCATCTCGGGTCGAGGCGGCGGGGCTCGACCCGTGGCGTCTCGGCGCCGAGATGTGGGGGCACACCGTGGACGGCCGCCTGGTCGCCCTGTGTTATTCCGGCGCCAACCTCTGGCCCGTGGCGGCGGGCCCCACCTCGGCGAGACTGTTCGCCGAGCGGGCCCGCCGGCAGGGNCGGCGCTGCTCGTCCATCGTCGGCGTCTCCTCCTCGGTGACGGCGATGTGGAAGCATCTGGAGCCGACCTGGGGGCGGGCCCGAGAGGTACGGGCCGACCAGCCCCTGCTGGTGATCGACCGCCCGCCGCGGGTCGCCCCCGATCCGGCGGTGCGTCCGGTGCGCCCGGACGAGCTGGACGTCATCCTGCCGGCCTGCATCGCCATGTTTACCGAGGAGATCGGGGTGTCCCCGGTGCTCGCCGACGGCGGCGCCCTTTACCGCGCCCGCGTCGCCGAGTTTGTCGGTCAGCGGCGTTCCTTCGCCCACATCGCCGACGGCCGGGTGCTGTTCAAGGCCGAGATCGGCGCCGTCGCGGGCGACGTCTGCCAGATCCAGGGCGTCTGGGTCGACCCGGCGCTGCGTGGGCGCGGCCTCGGCGCCGCGGGAACCGCGAGCGTGGTCGCGCTGGCGCGGGCCGCCTTCGCCCCGCGGGTCAGCCTGTACGTCAACGACTTCAACCATGCCGCCCGCCGAGTCTACGACCGGGTGGGCTTTCAGCGGGTCGGGACCTTCGCGTCGATCCTGTTCTGAGGTCGATCCTGTTCTGAGGTCGATCCCGGTCTGAGAGCGTCCCGGACCCGCTCCTATGGTGTCCGGGGCCTCTGCGCTCCAGCGAAAAAAATGTCTGTTTTGTCGGATATGTGCTCCTGTCTGGTCAAAGATATTGCAGATCGATGTCATCGTGATGAAGCCACCTGGCCAGGATGGGCACCATCTGGCATGCTTACCATCCCGATGACTTCGATCGACTTGCATGGCGCGGGTGTCAGCCCGCGTGAGGGGGTATCTATGAGGCCGAGCAGACTGTGGCGTGCAGCGACGCCACTCATCGCCGCGGGGGCGCTTGTACTGGCGGTGGTGGGNTGCTCGAGNGACGACGGGGNCTCCCNGACGGNCGCCTCGAACGGCCAGATCACCGGCACCCTACGGCTCGGGTACTTCCCGAACCTCACCCACGCGCCAGCTCTCTACGGCGCCGAGAAGGGGATCTTCGCCAAGGACCTCGGCTCTGGAGTCACGCTCAAGACATCGACCTTCAACTCCGGCGTGCAGGAGGCGGAGGCGATTCTGTCCGGCGCCATCGATGCCGGTTATATCGGTCCCAACCCGGCGGTCAACAGCTTCATCAAGTCGCACGGGGAGGCGGTGCGGATCGTCTCCGGCGCTACCTCGGGTGGTGCGTCGCTGGTGGTCAAGCCTGAGATCACCTCCGTCGCGCAGCTCAAGGGCACCACGCTCGCCACCCCGAGCCTGGGCAACACCCAGGACGTGGCGCTGCGGTACTTCCTCAAGAAGAACGGGCTGAAGACCGACACCCAGGGTGGGGGTGATGTCTCCATCAAGCCCCAGGACAACACCGTGACGGTGGACGCCTTCGCCAACAGGGCCATCGACGGGGCCTGGGTGCCCGAGCCGACGGCCTCCCGGCTCGTCGCAGCGGGGGGCAAGGTGCTCGTCGACGAGGCCGACGAGTGGCCGGAGACCAAGGGCCAGTTCGTCACGACGGTGCTTCTGGTGAGCACGGACTATCTGAAGAAGAACCCGGAGATCGTCCGCCGGCTCATCACGGCGAATGTGGAATCGATCAACGCGCTCAACGCCGACCGTGACGCCGGCGCGAAGGTCACCAACACGGCGCTGGGCAAGCTGAGCGGCAAGCCGCTGTCCGACAAGATCCTCACCTTGGCCTGGAAGGGGCTGACCTTCACTCCGGACCCGATCGCGGCGTCCCTGTTCACCTCGGCAAAGCACCAGGAGGAGCTCGGCCTCATCAAGAACCCGAAGCTCGACGGTCTGTTCGATCTGACGGTCCTCAACGAGATCCTCGCCAAGCAGGGCAAACCGACGGTCGCCGACTCCTGACCCGCGGCACCCGGCGGTAGCCGGGCCGGNTGAACCTCGGTCCGAGACCACAGGGCGACGACCAGGCCGGGGTGTCGATCATCGATGCCCCGGCCTGGTCCGTCCGTCCATCCGTCCATGCACACCGGCCGCATACACCGCGACGGGGGAATGAACCATGACCGCTGTACTCGCCGACACCGCTGTACTCGCCGACACCGCTGTACCCGCCGACACCGCGCTGCGCATCCACCGCGTCAGTCGGGTCTTCGGATCCGGGCCCGCCAGCGTCAAGGCGCTCGACGACGTCTCCCTGGACGTCCGGGCGGGCGAGTTCGTCTGTCTCCTCGGCGCGTCCGGCTGTGGGAAATCGACCCTGCTCGGCTTGGTCGCCGGTCTCGACCAGCCGTCTGTGGGCGTCGTCGACACCACCGGCCGGCGGGTTGGGATGATGTTCCAGGACTCGGCGTTGCTGCCCTGGCTGACCGCGGGCGGCAACGTCGAGGTGCCGCTGCGGCTGCGGGGGATCGGCAAGGCCGAGCGGCGGGACCGGGTCGAGAGTCTGCTCGCGATGGTCCGGCTCGCCGGTATGTCCGCGAAGCGCCCCCATGAGCTGTCCGGCGGCATGCGCCAGCGGGTGAGCCTGGCCCGGGCCTTCGCGCAGGAGGCCGACATCCTGTGCATGGATGAGCCGTTCGGTGCGCTCGACGCGATGACCCGCGATCTGCTCCACGACGAACTTGAACGGATCTGGCGGGAGACGGGGGTCACCGTCATCTTCGTCACCCACGATGTGCGTGAGGCGGTCCGGCTCGGTGACCGCATCGTGCTGCTGTCCTCCCGGCCTGGCCGGGTCGCGGAGATCTTCGACGTCGACCTCGACCGCCCCCGCCGGATCGACTCCACCCACGTCTCGGAGCTCGCCACCAAGGTGACCGCGCGGCTACGCGAGGAGGTCGGCCGCCATGGCCACTGACGTCAGCGTCTCCAGCGATAAGAGTGTCCTGCTCGGCGAGGCGGGTAAGTCCTTCGACGTCGACACGGCCCTCGCCGGCCTCGACGCGCTGGACATCCCGACCGCGCAACGGCGGCCGTTCGCGGTCCGCGTCTGGGCGGCCAGCTGGCCGAAGCTCGGCGCTCTGCTCCTGTTCCTGCTGCTCTGGCAGATCGTCGTCTGGAGTGGCTGGAAGCCCAGCTATGTGTTGCCCGGCCCGGGCGAGGCACTGGGCGAGTTCGTCGACCAGCTGGGCAGCGGACACTTCTGGGACGCCCTCGCCCGCACCCTGGTCCGGGCCCTGGAGGGATACGCTCTCGCCGTGCTCATCGGCACCGTGGTCGGGATCGCGGTGTCCCGCTTCGGAGTCCTGCGTACCGCGGTGGGATCGTTCATCACCGCGGTGCAGACGATGCCCTCGATCGTCTGGTTCCCGCTCGCCGTCCTGCTGTTCAAGCTCAGCGAGTCCGCAATCNTGTTCGTGGTGGTGCTCGGGGCGGCGCCCTCGGTGGCCAACGGCGTCATCTACGGCGTGGACTACGTGCCGCCTCTGCTGGTCNAGGTCGGCCGCAGCATGGGCGCGCGTAGCCTGTCCCTCTACCGGTACGTCGTGGTACCGGCGGCCCTGCCCTCGGTGCTCGCGGGCCTGAAGCAGGGCTGGGCGTTCGCTTGGCGCAGCCTGATGGCCGGCGAATTGCTGGTCATCGTTCCGGGGCATCCGTCCGTCGGAGCTGACCTGCAGAATGCCCGCGAACTACTCGACACGGTCGGGGTACTGGCCTCGATGATCACGATTTTCGTGATCGGGGTGCTCATCGACGCCGGGTTCAACGCGGCGGACCAGCGGATGCGGCAGCGCCGTGGGCTGGTTGCGGAGGGTACGACGGCGGTCCGGGCAGCTCGGCGTCGCCGGAGCGGCAGCGCCGACGGGTCCGCCGCGGCCGCCACCACGGCCACCTCCTCCGCCGGAGGCGGCACGGACGCCCCCCGTCCCGAGAGGGCTGGCTGAGGAAGTCCCGATTCCCCGGCCGGCAGGTTCGTTGGCCGGCAGGTTCGTTGGCCGAGCCGGCGGCGGGAACAGCGCCCGTCGGCGCGGGGCCGTGCCTCGCCCGGTGCCGACCCGGCCCACCCATTCGGCGAGGACCGGCGGCAAAATGGATGCATGCAGATCTCCGCTCGCGCCGACTACGCATTGCGCGCACTCCTGACGTTGGCCGCGAGCAACGGTCGGCTCGTCAAGGGCGAGGCGCTTGCCGCGGCGCAGGATCTGCCGCTGCGCTTCCTCGAGAACATCCTCACCGATCTACGCCGGGCGGGGCTGGTCCAGAGCCGCCGGGGCGCGGACGGGGGATACCAGCTGAGCCTTCCCCCCGAGCGGATCACCATCGCCACGGTGATCCGGGCGACCGACGGTCCGCTCGCCAGCGTGCGGGGCCGGCGTCCTGAGGACACGAATTACGACGGCGCGGCCAAGCACCTGCAGGATGTGTGGATCGCGGTTCGAGTGAACCTGCGGCGGGNGCTGGAGGCCGTGACCCTCGCCGACGTGGCGAGTGGTCAGCTTCCGGACATCGTGACCACCCTCGGCTGCGATCCCGACGCGTGGGTCACCCGCTGACGGGAGCGGCCCGGCCTCCCTGGACGCCAGGTCATGTCCCCGGTAGCGCGCGGCTCGCGGCTGCCAGCGGCATGCCGGCCGCGATGCGGGCCCGCTGCGCGCGTACGGCGGTGCCGGTCAGCGCGTCCAGAGCCAGCGCACGGACGTCCCCGACGAGCACAGCGACAGCGTCGTGGGCCGCCATGGCGCAGGCGTCCTCGATCCTGGCCAGGAGGGCCAGTGCCGCCCCGATGCCCTCCGGCGCGACGGGGAGCCGATAGGCGGGCAGTGCCGGTGGCGCATCCCCGCCGCGGGCCCGGATCGCGGTGATGAGGTCGTCGCGCAGCGCCTGGTGCGCCAGACAGCTCAGTCGCGCGAGCTCGCGCGCCTGAGCCGCGGCCGGGCCGAGCGGCGCGACGGCACCTCCCGCCGCCGCGGTGGCGTAGACCGCGGCATGCGTGGCCGTGAGCATCGTGACCAGTGCCGCGACGCCCGCGGGATCCGGGTGCTCGGTTGCGGCGGTCGATTCCGTGGGGGNCGCCGACGCCGGATCGCCCGATGGTGTGTCGGCGGTCATCCGGACACCCGGCTCGCAGCGAGGGCCAGCAGCTCCGCATGCGCGGTCCCGGCGGCGCACATGCTCGCCAGCAGGGACGCGAGCGGACCGCCCGCGCGCAGGCAGTCGGTGCGGGCGGCGTTCGTCGCCGCACCCTCCATCCCGGTCAGGGAGGCGAGGGTGGCGGCGCGGGCCGTGGGTGACTCGTTGACGAGCTGCGCCGTTCCCGCCGTCCCGGCGCCGTCACGCCCGATCGCCTGGGTCGGGGTGGCTGCCTGGGTCGGGGTGGCTGCCTGGGTCGGGGTGGTCGCCTGGGTCGGGGTGGCTGCCTGGGTCGGGGTGGTCGCCTGGGTCGGGGTGGCCGGTGCGGAGCCCGGGAACTGTTCGGCCAAGGTCCGGAGCTGGACCTCGTGATGGGCCCGCAGCGTGTCGAACAGGGGACGCAGGGACGGGTGGCGCTCGGCCGCCGTCCGGTACGCCGCGGCCANCGCGGCCGCCCGGACGGCGGCGGCCCTCGCCGCCCGGCGGTCGTCGCCGTCCGGACCCACCGCGGGACCGGTCCGATTCGTCGTGACCGTGGTGCTGCAGCCGGCGGCCTCGAATCCGGCAAATCCGGCGAATCCGGTAAGGGCAAGGCTGGTCAGCCCGGTGAGGAGCCGTCGTCGGGAGGCGTGGGTGAGGTTCGCCGGATCCACCGTCGCAGCTTTGCACATCCCCTGCTGTCGTCCGGAGCGCCGTGTGGTCCGCGCGGCCTGATCCGGTTACCCCCGGGTCGCGACGGACCCCGGTCGGGGCGGACGTAGGCTATGGATCTCACCCGGGATGCCGTCGCCCCGGGGCGGCCCAGCCCGGCGGGACCGTCGGCGGTCGGTCCTCGCTGTTCGACGGTGCCGCGGGTCGGGTCGACGAGGGTCGCACGGCTTGATGGCGCCGGCCGAACCTGGGTATCGCCCCCGGGGGATGACAACGTAGCGGCCGGCCTACGGCGTGGGGAGCGACGTCGTGGGTTCGGCGGATGATCAGGCATCGCGGATGCGGGAAGGGACGGTCGAAGTGGTAGGGGCGGGGGNGGCCGGCCGCGCGCGNGACCGGAGCCCATCCGGATCGGCCCGCGGGCGCGGCGGCGTTCGGACGGCGCTGCGGGCTCGGCTGGCGGCTGGCCTCGCCGACGCGGGCTTCGATCTCGAGGATGTGACGGTCACACGGGCCGGATCGCGCAGCGTGGTGCGGGTGGTGGTGGACCGCGACGGAGGAGTCGACCTGGACGCGGTCGCGGACGCCAGCCGGCTCGCCTCCGAGCTGCTTGACGCCGCCGAGACCGACGGCCAGGGCCTGGTCGCCGGGCCTTATGTTCTCGAGGTCACCTCACCGGGCGTCGAACGGCCGCTGACCGAGCCTCGGCACTGGCGCCGCGCGATCGGCAGGCTTGTCACGGTACGTGATCGAGACGGCATCGTCCTCGCCGGGCGTGTCCTGTCCGCCGACGAATCGGGGGCGGATCTGGCGGTGGCGACGGATCCCGCGCGGCCCGGACGCCCCCCGCGTCGGCGGCTCGCGCGGGTGACCTTCGCACAGGTGGCCCGGGCTACCGTCGAGGTCGAGTTCTCGGCCGAGGCGTATGATGATCTTTCTATCGAGTCGGTGGAGACGCCGTCTTTGTCCGCCGTGTTGGTGGAACCCGGCGAGACAGCCGATCTCGGGTACGGAGAGCCGGACGACGATCTTCCGGCGGCGCCGGGGAGGGAATCCAATGACGACGGCCGGGAGGCCGGCCCCCGGGGCGCGGCCGGTAAGGAGATGACCCGGTGAAGCTCGACGTGGCCGCGCTGCGCGGAATCGAGCGGGAGAAGGACATTGCCTTTGACACCTTGGTGCAGGCGATGGAGACGGCCCTGCTGACGGCTTATCACCACACGGCCGGGTCCGCGCAGGACGCCCGGGTGGTGATCGACCGGACGACCGGAGATGTCTCCGTCCTTGCCCGGGAACAGGGCCCGGACGGCACCAGCCGGGAGTACGACGACACCCCGGCGGACTTCGGGCGGATCGCGACCATGACCGCCAAACAGGTGATCATGCAGCGGCTGCGCGAGGCCCAGCAGGAGGTCACCTACGGCCAGTACGCCGACCGGGAGCACGAGATCGTTTCCGGTGTGGTGCAACATCACGAACAGCGGGCCGGCTCCAGGGTCGTGCTCGTCAATCTCGGCACCGTCGAGGGTGTCCTGCCGCCGGCCGAGCAGGTCCCCGGCGAGCGGCTTGAGCACGGCGACCGAATCAAGTGTTATGTGGTGCACGTCGCGCGGGGGCCGCACGGACCCACGGTGACGTTGTCCCGCACCCATCCCGAGCTGGTGAAGGGGCTGTTCCGGCTGGAGGTGCCCGAGGTCGCCGACGGCACCGTGGAACTCGCCGCGATCGCCCGCGAGGCCGGGCATCGCAGCAAGATAGCGGTGCGGTCCCGGGTGGCCGGGGTCAACCCCAAGGGCGCGTGCATCGGGCCGATGGGCAGCCGGGTGCGTGCCGTCATGGCCGAACTGCGGGGCGAGAAGATCGATATCGTTGACTGGTCGGCCGACCCGGCAACCTTCGTCGGGAGCGCGCTGTCTCCGGCCCGGGTGGCCCGGGTCGAGGTGACGGATCCGGCGAGCCGCTCGGCGCGGGTGGTGGTGCCCGATTACCAGCTGTCGTTGGCCATCGGGCGTGAGGGGCAGAACGCCCGCCTCGCCGCCCGGCTGACGGGGTGGCGCATCGACATCCACTCTGACACCGAGGACTCCGGCGAGGGCGGTGGGAGCGGATCCGAACGGGACTCCGCTGGAGCGCCCCGACGATCGGGACCAGCTACGGTGCCGCGGCGATCACCTGCCGCGGGTGGCCNTTCTCGGGGCCAGGCGGGATAGACTTACGATGGCGCGTCGTGCGGAGCCCGTCCGTACCTGTGTCGGATGCCGAAGCCGTGCGTCGAGTTCTGACCTACTGCGTATCGTCGTAGAAGGCGGCGAGCTTCTGCCGGATGCTCGTCGTCGGATGCGTGGTCGGGGTGCGCACGTGCATCCTGATCTTGCGTGCCTCGATCTCGCGGAGCGTCGCAAGGCGTTCTCACGAGCACTGCGGGTGTCAGGCCCGCTCGGGTCGAAGCAGGTCAGGCTGTATCTGGAGCGGTTTCGCCCGCGGTAGCCGGTCCCTCCGGGAGCGGTCCGCCGTAGTCGTGCCAGGCACAGGGAGATACCAGGTAAAGATGGATGGATGGAACGGGCGGACCGCGGCAGCGGGCCGGCCGGGTCAGACGGAGTGGGTACCCGCGCCAGCGGCATCCGCTCCCACAGGCGGCGCCAACAGACGTCGACAGGGAAGCAGGTCGAGACAGCGATGACCGCTCAATGAGCACCCAGCCATGATCACGACCGGCAGGTAACGAGGTCACGCGGGCACGGACCGCGGGNCGAACGAAGGAGCACCGTGGCAGGAAAGGCCCGCGTACACGAGCTCGCCAAGGAGCTTGGNGTCGACAGTAAGACCGTGCTCGCCAAGCTCAAGGATCTCGGCGAGTTCGTGAAGTCCGCTTCGTCCACTGTCGAGGCACCCGTCGTCCGCAAATTGAAGGAAGCGTTCCCCGCCGACGGCGCACCCACTTCCCCGGGCCGGGCCACCAGCCGTCCGGGACCGCCGGGTGGCGGCGCTCGTCCGACCCCGCCGTCCCGTCCTGGTCTGGCGCCTCGGCCCGGTCCGCGCCCGGTTCCCGGGCGGCCTGGTCCCCTCGGCCGGCCCGGTCCGGCGACCCCGGCGCCGTCCCCCTCGCCCGCGTCCCCGCCGCTACCGGCCTCCCCGGTGCAGGCTTCGCCGGTGCAGGCCTCCCCGGTGCAGGCTTCGCCGACGTCTGCACCCGCCGCTCCCCGTCCGGCCGCGGCCTCCGCCGTGCCCGCGCCGCCGATGCCGTCCGTGCCGTCCGCTCCCTCCGGGCCGCGACCCGGGCCGAACGCTCCGCGTCCCGGTGCCCCGCAGGGCGGTGGCCGTCCGCGTCCCGGCACCCCGGTTCCTCCCTCGGGTCCCACCGCTGGCGGTCCGACCGCTGGCGGTCCGACCGCAGGCGGCCCCCGGCCCGGGCCGCGTCCCGGACCCCGGTCGGCTGCGCCCGGTAACAACCCCTACACGACGCCGTCCGCTGGGCCGCGTCCGTCCGCTGGGCCGCGTCCGTCGGCCGGGCAGTCGGGTCCGCCATCGACGCCCACTCCCCGGCCCAGCGCCCCGCGGTCGGGTACCCCCCGGCCAGGTACCCCCCGGCCGGGTGGACCGCGCCCCGGTGGCACCGGTGCCGGTGGTCCACGGCCCACTCCCGGCGGGATGCCACCACGTCCCGGCGGTCCACGGTCAGGAGCGGGGGGCGGCATGCCGCCCCGCCCAGGTGGCACCGGGGGGCCGCGCCCCAACGCGAACATGTTCCAGCCTCGGCCCGCCGGTGGCCCTCCCGGACGCCCGGGCGGTGGTGGCGCGCCCGGTCGTCCCGGCGGTGGTGGCGCGCCCGGTCGTCCCGGCGGTGGTGGCGCGCCCGGTCGTCCCGGCGGTGGCGGCGGTCCGCGTCCCGGCGGATTCGCCGGGCGGGGGGGTGCGCCCGGTCGTCCCGGTGGTGGTGGCGGCGGTGGTGGTGCGCCCGGTCGTCCCGGTGGTGGTGGCGGCGGTGGCGGTGCGCCCGGTCGTCCCGCGGCCGGCGGCCGTGGCCGCGGTGGGACCACGGCGGGCGCCTTCGGCCCCGGTGGCCGTGGTCGCCCCGGTCGCCAGCGCAAGTCCAAGCGCGCGAAGCGGCAGGAATGGGAGAGCGGGCTCGAAGCGCCGCGCATGGGCGCGATGGTGCCCCGCGGCAACGGGCAGGCCATCCGGCTTCCCCGTGGCGCCTCGCTGGCCGATTTCGCCGACAAGATCGACGCGAACCCGGGCGCTCTGGTCCAGGTCGTGTTCACCCAGCTCGGCGAGATGGTGACCGCGACCCAGTCCTGCACCGACGAGACGCTGCAGCTGTTGGGTGTCACGCTCGGCTACGAGGTCCAGATCGTCAGCCCGGAGGACGAGGACAAGGAGCTTCTCGAGAGCTTCGACCTCTCCTTCGGCGGGGAGTACGGCGACGACGTCGAGCTCAGCTCCCGGCCGCCGGTCGTGACCGTCATGGGTCACGTCGATCATGGTAAGACGAAACTGCTGGACGCCATCCGCTCCACCGACGTGGTCGGGGGCGAGGCCGGTGGTATCACCCAGCACATCGGTGCCTACCAGGTGCGGGCCAAGGTCGACGGCGACGAGCGTCCGATCACCTTCATCGACACTCCGGGCCACGAGACCTTCACGGCCATGCGGGCCCGCGGTGCGCAGGTGACGGACATCGTGGTCCTGGTCGTGGCCGCCGACGACGGGGTGAAGCCGCAGACCATCGAGGCGCTGAACCACGCCCAGGCGGCCGGCGTCCCGGTCGTGGTGGCGGTCAACAAGGTCGACAAGGAGGGCGCCGACCCGGCCAAGGTGCGGGGTCAGCTCACCGAGTACGGCCTGGTGGCGGAGGAGTACGGCGGCGACACGATGTTCGTTGACGTCTCCGCCCGCAACCGGACGAACATCGACGGCCTGCTCGAGGCGATCGTCCTGACCGCCGACGCATCCCTGGNCCTGCGGGCTCCGACCGAGGTCGAGGCGCAGGGTGTCGCCATCGAAGGTCGGCTCGACCGGGGCCGGGGTCCGGTGGCGACCGTGCTGGTCCAGCGCGGCACGCTGAGGGTCGGTGACTCGGTCGTCGCCGGCGAGGCGTTCGGTCGGGTTCGGGCGATGCTCGACGAACACGGTGGTCAGGTGGTCGAGGCGGGCCCGGCCCGACCCGTCCAGGTCCTGGGGTTCACCAGCGTTCCCGACGCGGGNGACAACTTCCTGGTGGTGCCCGAGGACCGGGTGGCCCGTCAGATCGCCGAACGGCGTCAGGCCCGCGAGCGTAACGCGGAGCTGGCGCTGAGCCGGGGCCGTCCGACGCTGGAGACGATCCTCGAGCGGATGAAGGAGGGCGAGANGACCCAGCTCAACCTCATCCTCAAGGGCGATGTGTCCGGTTCGGTCGAGGCGCTCGAGGACGCCTTGCTCAAGATCGATGTCGGTGACGAGGTCGGTCTGCGGATCATCGACCGTGGGGTCGGCGCGATCACTGAGACCAACGTGATGCTGGCGTCGGCGTCCGACGCGATCATCATCGGCTTCAACGTCCGGCCGCAGGGCAAGGCGACGGAGCTGGCCGACCGTGAGGGCGTCGAGGTCCGGTACTACTCGGTGATCTACCAGGCTATCGAGGACATCGAGAACGCCCTGAAGGGCATGCTCAAGCCCGTCTACGAGGAAGCGCAGCTCGGTACCGCCGAGGTCCGCGAGGTCTTCCGCGTGCCGCGGATCGGCAACGTGGCCGGCTCTCTGGTCCGTTCCGGCGTCATCCGGCGGAACACCAAGGCCAGGCTCATCCGCGACGGCGTCGTCGTGGCCGACAACCTCACGGTCGAGTCGCTCAAGCGTTTCAAGGACGACGCGACGGAGGTCCGCGAGGGCTACGAGTGCGGTATCGGTCTCGGGTCGTTCAACGACATCAAGATCGATGACGTGATCGAGACGTTCGAGCAACGGGAGGTTCCCCGCGCCTGAGCACGTCCGCGGCCGGTGACGATCGAGCTGTCTGCCCGATCGTCACCGGCGGTGTGTGCCCGGCGGCGGGAGACGACCATGTGGATCGGAACCCTCAGCCTTGATCTGCTGCTCGGTGACGTGCACTCGTTGAAGGAGAAACGGTCGGTGGTGCGGCCGATCGTGGCGGAGCTGCGTCGCCGTTTCGCCCTCAGCGTGGCCGAGACCGGCCATCATGATCTGCACCGGCGAGCCGAGATCGGGATGGCGGTCGTCGCCGCGGACCGGGCGCACTGCGTCGAGGTCCTCTGTTCCTGCGAGCATCTGGTGGCCCAGCGACCGGACGTCGAGGTCCTCGCCGCGCGGGCGCGCTACTTTTCGGCGGACGACGCGGACGACGAACCGCATGCACCCGGTGAACCGCACGCACCCGGTGCATCTGCCGCGGTGAGCGTGCCGCCGGCGGGACCGGCGAACGAGGAGGTGGACGGTGGCTGATCCGGCCCGGGCACGGCGGCTGGCCGTGCGTATCCGCGAGGTTGTGGCGTCCACGCTGGAGCGTGGCGTCAAGGATCCTCGACTCGGCATGGTGACCGTCACGGATGTGCGGCTGACGCCGGATCTGGTCGACGCGACGGTCTTCTACACCGTCTACGGCGATGAGACGGCGCGGCAGGCGTCGGCCCAGGCGCTCGAATCCGCCCGGGGGCTGCTGCGCAGCCAGGTCGGCCGGGCCACGGGGGTGAAGGTGACCCCGACGCTCACCTTCGTTCATGACCGACTTCCCGACGACGCCCAGCATCTGGAGAAGTTGATCAGCGTTGCCCGGGAACGCGACGCGTATCTGGCCGAGGTCCGTCGGGATGCTCGCCCGGCGGGCGACGACGATCCCTACCGCCGGCCGCGCCCCGCCGCCGGCGAGGTGGATGAGCTGAGCGAGGTGGATGAGCTGAGCGAGGTGGACGAGTACGGCGGGACGGCCCGGCAGGAGGGATGACGGGGTACGGGCCCGGGACACCGCGGTGACAGGCACGAGACAGCTGCGATGGGAACTGACGATGAGCGATGCGACCGATCTCGCGGGCCCGCCGGCGGCGTCGGTCAACCGCTCCCGCCCGGACGGTGCCGGTCCGACCGGTGATTTCCAGGCCGCGGTGACCGCACTGACCGGCGCGATCGACGCCGGTGACGACATCCTGCTGATCGCCCACGTGAACCCCGACGGGGACAGTCTCGGATCGGCGTTGGCGCTGGGGCTCGCGCTGCGGTCGCTGGGCGGAAGGCCGCGGGTGTCCTTCGACGCGGATCCCTTCGTCGTTCCCCGGGTGCTTCGTTTCCTCGCCGGTCAGGATCTGTTGGTGGCCCCCGAGGCCGTCACCGGCCGGCCGGGTCTCGTGGTGACCCTGGACGCCGGCAGCCGGTCCCGGCTGGGCAGGCTCGCCAGCACCACGGCCGGTTGCCGGGTCCTGGTCGTCGACCACCATGCCTCCAACACCCGGTTCGGCGATCTCAATCTGGTCGACCCCGAGGCGGCCTCGACCAGCGCCATGGTCATCGACCTCGTCGATGCCCTGGGCGTGCGGCTCGACCGGGACATCGCGACAGCGATCTACACCGGTCTGGTAACCGACACGGGATCGTTCCGTTTCGCCGCGACGACACCGGCGGTGCACCAGCTGGCCGCCCGGCTGGTGGCCACGGGCATCCGTCCCGACCTGATCAGCCGTGCCCTGTGGGACACCCACCGCTTCGGCTATCTCAAGCTACTCGGGGAGGTTCTCGGCCGCGTCCGGCTGGAGCCCGAGTACGACCTCGTCTGGTCCTGGTGCAGCCAGGCCGATCTGCGCGCCGCGGGACTGGAGTACGACGAGATCGAGGGGCTCATCGACACGGTGCGCACCGTGTCGGAGGCAGAGGTCGCCCTTGTCTGCAAGCAGGATGGTGACGTCTGGAAGGTCTCGGTCCGTTCCAAGGGGGACGTTGACGTCGGCGCGGTCTGTACGGCTCTCGGTGGTGGCGGCCATCGCTTCGCCGCCGGATTCTCCTGCGGGACGACGCTCGACGAGTTGATGGACGTGCTTCGGGACGCGCTGGCGCGGGCTCCGCGCCTGGGGGGCCCGGGGACTCCGGAGAATCCGCGCGGCCCGGGTGGCCCGAGGAACGCGGTCCGGAGCCCGCGGTGAGCACCCGGGGGGGATCCACCCGGGGATCCGCGCGGCCGGGGGGAGCCGCATCCCGCCGGGGATCCGGTCCCGGTCCCAGTCCCGGGCCACAGGTCGACGGGCTCGTCGTCGTGGACAAGCCGGCCGGCTGGACGTCGCACGATGTCGTCGCCAGGGCGCGGCGCATTCTCGGGCAGCGTCGGATCGGCCACGCGGGCACCCTCGATCCGATGGCGACGGGCGTGCTGGTGCTGGGAGCCGGCCGGGGAACCCGCCTGCTCGGACATCTCGCCCTCACCGACAAGGTGTACGACGCCACGATCCGGCTCGGCCGGACTACCACGACCGACGACGCCGAGGGCGCGCCGGTCGAGGACCGTCCGGTGGACGTCGACGCCGACCGGCTCACGCGGGCCATGGCCGCCCTTACCGGGGTGCTCGACCAGGTTCCTGCCAGCGTGAGCGCGGTCAAGGTGGGCGGGGTACGCGCGTACGCCAGGGTCCGGGCCGGCGAGGTGGTCGATCTCGCCCCACGCCGGGTGACGGTCCACCGCTTCGACCTGCTGGCGCGGCGGGCCGCGGGCGACGGGGCGGTGGACCCGGCCGGAACCGATTTGGAGGTCACGGTCGGTTGCTCCAGTGGAACATACGTGCGGGCGCTCGCCCGTGATCTCGGGGCGGCGTTGGACTGCGGGGCGCATCTGACCGCCCTGCGGCGCACCGCCGTTGGTCCCTTCGACCTGGCGGGCGCAGTGACTCTCGACACGTTCGCCGAGCTGGGGCCGCGGGCGGTCACATCGCTGACCGACGCGGTCGCGGCCGGCTTCCTGCGCCGCGACGTGACGGCGGAGGCGGCAGCGGACGTGTCCCATGGCCGACGGTTGCCCCCGGTGGGACGGCCGGGTACGTACGGCGTCTTCGGTCCCGACGGGACCGTGCTGGCCCTGGTCGAGGAGACCGAGCATGCGGTCCGGTCGCTCGTCGTCTTCGCCCCGGTCTAGTCCGGCGGCCCCGGCCGGGGTTCGGTGGCCCGACAGCGCCCCACGAGAATGTCCTAGGCTTCGCACGTGCAAACGTGGCGAGGGGCGGAGAACACGCCTGTCCAGTGGCGGGGCGGGGTCGTCACGATTGGCTTCTTCGACGGGGTGCACCTCGGGCACCGGCAGATCATCGGCCGGGCGGTCCGGCTGGCGCGGGAACGCGGTGAGCGTTCGCTGGTGTTGACCTTCGACCCGCATCCCGGTGAGGTGCTGCGACCCGGCAGCCATCCCGCCCTGCTCACGACGCTGCGTTTCAAGGCCGAGCTGTTGGCCGGGACCGGGGTGGACGCGCTCTGCGTCGAGCCGTTCACGCTGGAGTTCAGTCGGGTCTCCCCGGCTGACTTCGTGCACGGGATACTGGTCGAGCGGCTGCGGGCGAGCGTGGTCGTGGTGGGGGAGAACTTCACCTACGGTCACCGGGCCGCCGGGACGCTCGCGACGCTGTCGGAGGCGGGCGCCCGGGAGGGATTCGAGGTTGACGGGGTCCGTCTCGTCCGCTCCGGCGAGCAGGTGCTCTCCTCGACGGCGATCCGTGCCCGGGTGGCCGAGGGCGACGTGGCGGCTGCGGCGGCCGCGCTGGACCGGCCGCATCGGGTCGAGGGTGTCGTCGTGCACGGCGACGCGCGTGGCCGCACCATCGGCTATCCTACGGCGAACATCCAGGTGACGCCGTGGGCCGCCGTTCCGGCGGACGGCGTGTACGCGGGCTTCGCCTGCTGGTCCGGCCGCCGCCAGCCCGCCGCCATCTCGATCGGTACGAATCCGACGTTCGNGGGACGCGACCGGCGCGTCGAAGCGTTTCTCCTGGACTTCGACGAGGATCTCTACGGCGAGTACATGGCCTACGAGTTCACCCATCGGCTGCGTCCGACCCTGCGCTTCGACTCGGTGGCCGAGCTCGTCACCCAGATGGCCGCGGATGTGGAGGCCACCCGCGCGGCAACCCTGCTCGTCTGAACTCGGCTGAACTCGGCTGAACTCCGCCGGTGGCCGAGCGGCTCTCCTCGGGTTGATAGGCTTCCCGGTCAGGCGGGTGCGGTGTGTCCGGACCGGACGGCGATGATGCCGAGGTCCGGTGATCGATCCGGGTGGGGAAGACCCCGGACGCGCGCCGTCCCGAAACAGAAGGAGAAGGTGGAGCGTGCCGCTCGCGAGCGACGTCAAGCAGAAGATCATGTCCGATTACGCCACCGTCGAGCGGGACACGGGCTCGCCCGAGGTGCAGGTCGCGATGCTGACCCGTCGGATCAGTGACCTGACCGAGCATCTCAAGGTGCATAAGCACGATCACCACAGCCGCCGCGGTCTGCTGCTGCTCGTCGGCCGTCGCCGACGGCTGCTGAACTACCTGGCGAAGACGGATATCAACCGATACCGCGCTCTGATCGAGCGACTCGGGCTACGGCGGTAGCGCGAAGAGGGGGAGCGGCCCGGGTGGGACGCTCCCTCTGACGCATCGGGGGTAGGTACCGAATGCGTCGAGCCGTCGGCGGAGTCGTCCGCTCGGCGGTGTGGAGGACCTGGCCGGGTCCGTGGTGGTGCGAGCCGCCGGTCCTCGGTCGTGGTCGCCGGGATGGGTACGGGCACCGGACCCGGGGACTTCGACTGAGCACCGGCATCCTCGTTGGCGTGGACCCGGCCGTAGAAGAGGCTCGGCCGCGTGGATCCGGCCGAGGAAGAGGATGGAGTGGTTCGAGTGGACGACTCGACACATGCGGCCGAAGCGGTCATCGCGACCCCGGCCGGAGACCGGACGGTTCGGTTCGAGACCGGACGTCTCGCCAAGCAGGCCGCCGGCTCCGCCGTCGCCTACCTGGGCGACACGATGGTGCTCTCGGCGACGACGGTCAGCAAGCAGCCCAAGGAACAGCTCGACTTCTTCCCGCTGACGGTGGATGTCGAGGAGCGGATGTACGCGGCCGGGCGCATCCCCGGTTCGTTCTTCCGGCGGGAGGGCCGCCCCAGCGAGGACGCGATCCTCACCTGCCGGCTCATCGACCGGCCGCTGCGGCCGTCGTTCGCCAAGGGGCTGCGCAACGAGATCCAGGTCGTGGCCACCGTGCTNGCCCTGGATCCCGACACCCTTTACGACGTGGTCGCCATCAACGCGGCCAGCGCGTCGACGACGCTGTCCGGCCTGCCCTTCACCGGGCCGATCGGTGCGACCCGGGTCGGGTTCGTCGACGGCGAGTGGATCGCCTTCCCGACCCATGCGGAGCTCGCTCGGGCGACCTTCGACATGGTCGTGGCCGGTCGGGTGATCGAGGACGGCTCGGACGTCGCGATCATGATGGTGGAGGCCGAGGCGACCCCGGGCACGGTCGAGCTGCTCGCGCACGGCGCGCCGGCTCCCACCGAGGAGGTCGTGGCCGCGGGCCTCGAGGCGGCGAAGCCCGCCATCCGTGAGCTCTGCCGGGCCCAGAGCGAGCTGGCCGCGCTCGCCGCGAAGCCTGCCCGGGAGTTCCCCGTCTTCATCGACTATCACGACGACGTGCTGGACGCGCTGTCCGCGGCAATCGGCGACGAGCTGTCCGCCGCGCTGCGCATCCCCGGCAAGGCTGAGCGCGAGAACGAGCTCGACCGGGTCCGCCAGCTCGCGGCCGAGAAGGTGGCCTCCCAGTTCGAGGGGCGAGAGAAAGAGATCGGCGCCGCCTACCGGGCGCTGACCAAGAAGCTCGTCCGCTCCCGCATCGTGACCGAGAGCGTGCGCATCGACGGTCGCTCGACAACCGAGATCCGCGCGCTGTCGGCCGAGGTCGACTACATCCCGCGGGTACACGGCTCGGCGCTGTTCGAGCGGGGCGAGACGCAGATCCTCGGCGTCACGACCTTGGCCATGCTGCGCATGGAGCAGACGGTCGACACGCTCAACCCCGACCGCACCAAGCGGTACATGCACAACTACAACTTCCCGCCGTACTCCACCGGCGAGACCGGCCGCGTCGGTTCGCCGAAGCGCCGAGAGATCGGCCACGGGGCACTCGCCGAGCGGGCCCTGCTCCCGGTGCTGCCCAGCCGCGAGGAGTTCCCCTACGCGATCCGGCAGGTATCCGAGGCGCTGGGTTCGAACGGGTCAACGAGCATGGGCTCGGTGTGCGCGAGCACCCTGTCGCTGCTCAACGCCGGGGTACCGCTCAAGGCGCCGGTCGCCGGGATCGCGATGGGCCTCATCCACGCCGACGACTCCTACGTCACCCTGACCGACATCCTCGGGGCCGAGGACGCCTACGGGGACATGGACTTCAAGGTCGCCGGCACCCGGGACTTCGTCACCGCGCTCCAGCTCGACACCAAGCTCGACGGCATCCCGGCCTCGGTCCTCGCCGCGGCGCTCCAGCAGGCGCGCGGGGCGCGGCTCGCGATCCTCGACGTGATGGCCGAGGCCATCGGCAGCCCGGACGAGATGNCCGCTCACGCCCCGCGGGTCATCTCCGTCAAGATCCCGGTGGACAAGATCGGGGAGGTCATCGGACCCAAGGGTAAGATGATCAACCAGATCCAGGCGGACAGCGGTGCCGAGATCACCGTCGAGGACGACGGGACGATCTACATCGGCGCGGTGGACGGTCCGTCGGCGGAGTCCGCCCGGTCGGCGATCAACGCGATCGCCAACCCGCAGATGCCCGAGGTCGGCGAGCGTTATCTGGGGACGATTGTGAAGATCACCAATTTTGGGGCCTTCGTCTCGCTCACCCCGGGCCGGGACGGCCTGCTCCACGTCAGCAAGCTCAAGACACTCTCCGGCGGTAAGCGGGTAGAGAAGGTGGAGGACGTCCTGACGGTGGGCCAGAAGCTCCAGGTCGAGATCACCGAGATCGACAGCCGCGGGAAGATCAGCCTGTCCCCGAGCGCCGAAGCCGCCGACGCGGCGGCCGCCGCCTCCTGACGGCCCGTCGTGTCCGACACTCCCACGCCCGACCTGACCTGCTCAGCGGGGACCGCCGGCGCGCCGCGGAACAAGCCGGTTCCCGGCGCCCGGGCCGCGCACCTGCTCGCTGCTGGCGGAGTCAGTGGCGAATCGTTGCTGGACGGCACGGCGCGCCGCACCGTGCTCCCCGGCGGTCTGCGGGTCATCACCGAGCGGGTCCCCGGGGTGCGCTCGGTCGCGATCGGCGTCTGGGTCGCGGTGGGCTCGCGCGACGAGACGCCGGTGACCGCCGGATGCTCCCACTACCTGGAGCACCTGCTGTTCAAGGGCACGCCCAGCCGGGACGCGTTGACTATCAGCGCGTCGGTCGAGGCGGTCGGCGGGGNCATCAACGCCTTCACCGGCAAGGAGTACACCTGCTACTACGTGCGGGTGCTCGACTCCGATCTCGCGATGGCCGTCAACGTCATCGCCGACATGGTCACCAACTCGCTGGTGACAGCCGACGACGTCGAGGCCGAGCGTGGCGTGATCCTGGAGGAGATCGCCATGTACGAGGACGACCCGGGTGACCTCGTCCATGACGTATTCGCGGCGGCGATGCTCGGGTCGTCGGTACTCGGCCGCCCGGTGCTCGGGACGACCGAGTCGATCGAGGGGCTGGGCCGGGAGACCATCGCGGACTACTACCGCTCCCGGTACGTCCCGCCGGCGATGGTGGTCTCCATCGCCGGCAACCTGGCGCACNACCGGGCGCTGGCGCTGGTCGCCGAGGCGTTNGCCGACCGTCTGACGGTGAGCGCCGAGCCGTTCGAGGTGCGTGGCGGATCGTACGACTACCCGCCGCCGCCCGGCATCGTCGTGACCGACCGGCCGACCGAGCAGGCGCATCTCGTGCTCGGCACCAGGGGACTGTCCCGGCACGATCCGCGCCGTTACACGCTCGGCGTGCTGTCGACGGCGCTGGGCGGTGGGATGAGCTCGCGGCTGTTCCAGGAGATCCGGGAGAAGCGGGGGCTGGCGTACTCGGTGGGCTCGTTCGCCTCCCACTTCGCCGACGCGGGCCTGTTCGGCGTCTATGCCGGATGCGCCCCCAAGCGTGCCGACGTGGTCCTCGAGCTCGCCCGTGAGCAGGTACGCCAGATCGCCGAGCACGGGATCAGTGCCGAGGAACTCGACCGGGCCCGTGGGCAGAACCGCGGCTCGATGATCCTCGGCTTGGAGGACACCGGATCCCGGATGAGCCGCCTCGGCAAGAGCGAGCTCGTCCACGGTGAGGTCCTGTCGGTCGACGAGATCATCGCCCGGGTGGACGCGGTCACCCTCGACGATGTCACCGCGATCGCGCGGGAGCTGCTGGACCAGTCCTGGGCCCTGGGCGTCATCGGACCCTTCGACGACCACGACTTCAGCGCCGCCGTCGCCCGTTAGCGACTCTCGTCCCGAGAGGTTCACCGATGTCCGACTCCGAGTCCCGCCCGGTAACCGGCGCTGTCCCGGTAACCGGCGCTGTCCCGGTAACCGGGACAGCGGTGGGGGTGCTCGGTGCACGGGGACGGATGGGGTCGACGGTGTGTGCCGCCGTCGAGGCCGCCGCCGACCTGGCGCTGGTCGCGGCCCTCGGCACCGGCGATGACCGTGGTGCGCTCGCCGCGGCCGACGTCGTCGTCGACTTCACCACCCCCGACGCGGTGATGGACAACCTCCGCTGGTGCGTCCAGGCCGGCAAGCACGTCGTCGTCGGCACCACCGGCTTCGACGAGCCGCGGCTCGCGACCCTGCGTGGCTGGCTGGCCGCGGCACCGGGGGTCGGGGTGCTCGTCGCGCCGAACTTCGGGGTAGCCGCCGTGCTGATGATGACGTTCGCCGCCCGGGCCGCCCGGTTCTTCGACTCGGTGGAGATCATCGAGTTGCACCATCCCGGCAAGGCCGACGCGCCGAGCGGCACCGCCCGGCGTACCGCGCAGCTGGTCGGCGCGGCGCGTACCACCGCCGGGTTGCCGGTGGCCGGCCCGGACGCGACAACCGCCGCCCTCGACGGTGCCCGCGGCGCCCGGGTCGATGGCGTGCCGGTGCATGCCGTCCGCCTCGCCGGGCTCGTCGCGCATCAGGAGGTCCTGCTCGGGGGCGCCGGGGAGACCCTCACCCTGCGACACGATTCCTACGACCGCACCTCGTTCATGCCGGGGGTGCTGCTAAGCGTGCGGAAGGTCGGCGAGCGACCGGGACTCACGGTCGGTCTGGAGTCGCTGCTCGACCTGGACTAGCGCCGCGGGCATCTTGGGGCAGGTGTCTGCTGCCACCACGGGCCGCGAAAGATAGGTTTCCGGATGTGGTCGGACACGTTGACCGTCGTTTCCCGGCGGGTACCCGTAGCGTCTTTGGTATCGATCTTGGTACGACGTTCAGCTGCCTGGCCCGGGCGCGCCCCGACGACGTGTGCTCCCTGGTCAAGCGGCGGATGCCGGTCGTGGCGACCTTGGCGGCACCCGGGGCGCGGATCCGGCTGGATCCGGACGGCCCGGTGGCGTCGGCATCCGGTGGGGCGTCCAGGTGAGGGCCCGGTGGCTGGTGGCCGTGCTCGTCGCGGCGTGTGGCTTCTACCTCGGGCTGATCGGGTGGCGGGGAATCCAGTTGCTCGGCGACGATCGCTGGGCGGCCCGTGGACTCGGTCTCGGTGTCGTGCTGCTTCCGATGATCGGCGCCGTCGTCATCCTGCGTGAGCTGCGTTTCGGCCGCGACACCGAGCGGCTTGCCCGGATGTTCGACGTAGCCGCGGATGCGACGGCTGACGTCGAGTCCGGCACCGCCCGCGGCTTCGACCCCGGCGCCCGTGCCGACGAGCCGGTTCTCGTGCGCCGGCCGTCGGGCCGGATCGACCGCGCCTCGGCCGACGCCGCGTTCGCCCAGCGTCGGGCGGAGGTCGAGGCGGCGCCGGGTGAATGGCGTCGCTGGTACCGGCTCGCGGTCTCCTATGGAGATGCCGGGGACACCCGCCGGGGACGCGCCGCGATGCGTCACGCGATCGTCCTTGAGCGGCACTCCCGCGGGTGACCGTGCTCCGTCCCCTGGCGGTGAATTGCTCATCCAATGCAGGCGGCTCCGGGACGGCCATTGACATCTCCCGTAGGGAGTCGGGCGCCATCGGTGACGGGTGGTTATATCGTATCGACGTGGCTAGGAGGGAGACTGGGCCGGGCCGCGTACTTAACGCGTCGATGACCNGTGTACGATGCCGCAGAGGGTCGGCGTTGTCGGCCATCAGACTACTGGGGGGTAGTGCGGTGTTCGTGTCCTGCGGCCATTCGAGATCGGTCCGGCAGTGTCCATGCTGAGTGCTCCGGCGGGTGAGCAGCTACTGATCCTCTGATCTCCGATCATTTGATGTCCGTTTCCCCCGATCCTCCAACCTGGCCTCGCGGCGCGATCTGATCGGATGCGCCGCCTCCTTCGCATGGCTCAAGGGAGGACGCCCGTCGTCGCCGGACTCCGGACAGCGATCGACGGGCACTCTCCGGGGTCCTCTGTATTCCAGATCCGGGAGCACACGACGTGCGTGCGATAGTGACCGGCGGCGCCGGTTTTCTGGGCAGTCATCTCTGTGAACGCCTACTGGGCGGCGGCTACGAGGTCATCTGTTTCGACAACTTCATCACCGGCCGGCCGGAGNATGTGGAGCATCTGCTCGCCGACCCACGTTTCCGCCTGGTCAACCGGGATGTGAATGATTTCATTTATGTTTCTGGTCCGGTCGACGCCGTGTTGCACTTTGCGTCCCCGGCATCTCCGGTGGATTACTACGAGCTGCCGATCGAAACGCTCAAGGTCGGCTCGCTCGGTACCTTCCACGCCCTTGGCCTGGCGCGGCAGAAGAATGCTCGGTTCCTGCTCGCCTCGACCTCGGAGTCCTACGGCGATCCACAGGTCAATCCCCAGCCGGAAGGCTACTGGGGCAACGTGAACCCGGTCGGCCCGCGCAGTGTGTACGACGAGGCCAAGCGCTTCTCCGAGGCGGTGACCATGGCCTATCGGCGCAAGCACGGTGTCGACACCGGTATTGTCNGCATCTTCAACACCTACGGCCCGCGGATGCGGGTCGATGACGGTCGCGCCATTCCCGCCTTCATCTCCCAGGCGCTGCGGGGCGAGCCCATCACGGTCGCCGGTGACGGAACCCAGACCCGGTCCATCTGTTACGTCGACGACCTGATCGACGGCATCGTCCGACTTCTGCACTCGGACCTGCCCGGGCCCGTGAACATTGGGAACCCGCACGAGATGTCGATCCTCGACACCGCGGTGCTCGTCCGTGACCTGTGCGGATCGACGGCGCCGATCACCTTCGTCCCGCGGCCCCAGGACGACCCCTCGGTGCGTCAACCCGACATCACCCTCGCCCGGACCCTCCTGGGCTGGGAACCGAAGACGAGCCTGCACGACGGGCTCACCCGGACGATCTCCTGGTTCGCCGGCCAGCTCGCGGAGAGCCGTCAGGTCGCTTGACCGGCGTCACAGGTGTCCCGCCCCGCCACCGAGCTTTCCGGGGACGTGGCTTTCCAGGAACGTGGCCGCGCGGGGAACGTGACTTTCTGTTTGCGGGGGGAGGGTTCGTGATGGCCGGCGCCACGCCGTGTGCACCGCCGCGTTACGTGAGATCGGTGGCATTGGTCCGCAACCCGCCGAGGATGTCAGCGCCACCTACCTGCCGTGCGCGCTCAGGCCGAGGCGGGGCCCTCGCCGCCGATGCGTGGGCGAACGGCGACGGGCCCGGGACGTCCGCNGCAATGGTGACCCGAGAGTTCCCGTGGCCACGCCACCTCCCGGACATCTTCTTCCGGGACGTGGGCCGCCGGTCCCGGGTGCCGTGCGCGCGGTTCTTGCCACCGGCCGTGCACTACCCGACGCTGGCGCTGTGACCGGACCGGGGCTCCTGCTCGCGCCGATCGTCTGGTTCACCGGGATCGCCGCGGCCGCTACCAGGTCGGCGATGCACCGACCTGGGGGTTATGTTCTGCTGTGCCCGATGTCCGTCGCCCCGGGTGTGCCCGTGCCCATCGCGGTGTTCGCTGCCCGAACGGTCGGGACCGCGCGGTCCAGCCGAAGGGCGGTGGCCGTGGCCGTGGCCGTGGCCGTGGCCGTGGCCGTGGCCGTGGCCGTGGCCGTGGTACGGATCCTAGCCGCCGTCGGGTTGATCCTGCTGCCGGGATCGGTTGTTCCGGGCCGGTGTGGAGCACCGGTGACGAGTTGTTTCAGTTGATCACCGAAGAAGTGGATAACCGAGCTATGACGTCGACGAGTCGAGCCGAGACGGTCCTGGTGACCGGGGCGACGGGGTTCATCGGCTCTCATACCTGGGTGGACCTGCTCGCCGCGGGTCATCGGGTAGTGGGAGTGGACAACTTCGTCAACAGCTCACCGCGGGTGCTGGACAGGCTGCGTAAGGTGGTGGACGGCGACATCGACTTCGTGCGGCTCGATGTCCGTGACCGGGCGGCGCTCGGTGACGTGTTCCGCCGATGGAAGATCGATTCCGTTATTCACTTCGCCGCTCTCAAAGCCGTCGGCGAGTCGGTCGACATCCCGCTGGAGTACTACGACACGAACGTCAACGCGACGTTGGGTCTGGTCCGCGTGATGGCGGAGCACGGCGTGCGCCGGCTGGTCTTCTCGTCCTCGTGCGCAATCTACGGAGCGGCGGACAAGGTACCGANCGCCGAGGACACGCCGGCCCGCCCGACCAATCCCTACGCGCGCACCAAATGGATGTGCGAGCAGATCCTCGCCGACCTCTGCGCCCGGGATCCGTCCTGGCACGTGACGTCCCTGCGATACTTCAACCCCGCCGGGGCGCACGAGTCGGGCCTGCTCGGCGAGGATCCCCGTGGGGTGCCGAACAACGTCATGCCCTACCTGGCCCAGGTGGCGGTCGCCCGGCGCCCGGAGCTGTCCATCTTCGGCGACGACTACCCCACGCCCGACGGCACGGGCGTACGCGACTACATCCACGTGGTCGACCTGGCGGAGGGCCATCGACTCGCTCTCGATCATCTCGATGACCAGGCGGGACATCGGGTCATCAACCTCGGGACCGGCGCTGGCACCTCCGTGCGGGAACTGCTCGCGGCCTTCTCCGCGGCCTGCGCTCGTGATCTCCCCAGTCGCGTCGTGGCGAGGCGGCCGGGGGACGTCGCCGCCCTGGTCGCCGACGCGGCGCTCGCCCGTACGGCACTCGGCTGGTCAGCCCGCCGGGATGTCGCGGACATGTGCCGGGACGCCTGGGAGTTTCAGCGTCTCAATCCAGNGGGGTACGACGATGAGGAGGAGCCTGATGAGCTCGTCGGACAGCCTTGATGATGCGGCGGCGCCCGGAACCGGGCCTCGTCCACGCCTGACCGTCATCGGCACCGGGTACCTGGGGGCCACCCACGCGGTGTGCATGGCGGAGCTTGGCTTCGAGGTGCTCGCCGTGGACGTCGACCATTCGAAGATCGAGCGGTTGTCCGCGGGGGAGATCCCGTTCTTCGAGCCCGACCTCGCCGACCTCCTGCGCGCGAACCTCCGGACCGGACGGCTGCGTTTCACCACCTCCTTCGAGGAGATTGCCGAGTTCGGCGACGTGCACTTCGTCTGTGTGGGCACCCCCCAGCGTGCCGACGGTTACGGGGCGGACCTGAGCCACCTGCACGCCGCCATCGAGCGCCTCGCGCCGCTGCTGACCCGGCCGTGCCTCGTGGTCGGCAAGTCGACGGTGCCGGCCGGCACGGCTGCGGGGCTCGCCCGGACGATCGCGCAGCTCGCCCCGGCGAACCGCCCGGTCGCGGGCGAGACGGCGCCCGGCGCGGCGGGGGCCGACGGGTTGGGCCGCGTCGAGGNGGGNCATGACGGGTTGGGCCATGACGAGGTGGACGAGCCCGCCGCCGACATCTCCAGCGATCTCGCCGGCGTCCAGCTGGCCTGGAACCCGGAGTTCCTCCGGGAGGGCTTCGCGGTGGCCGACACCCTGCGACCGGACCGGCTCGTCTTCGGTGTCGCCTCCCCGGCTGCGGAGGGAGCGCTGCGGGCCGCTTTCGCGCCGGTGATCGCCCAGGGGGTGCCGGTCATCGTGACCGACTACGCGACGGCCGAGCTGGTGAAGACGGCGGCCAACTCCTTTCTCGCGACGAAGATCTCCTTCATCAACGCGATGGCGGAGGTGTGCGAGGCGGTCGATGCCGATGTCCTGACGCTGGCCGAGGCGCTGTCCCACGACGTGCGCATCGGCGGGAACTTCCTGCGTCCGGGGGNGGGGNTCGGGGGNGGCTGCCTACCCAAGGACATCCGGGCCTTCCAGGCCCGCGCAGACGAGCTCGGGGNCGGTGCGGCGCTGCGTTTCCTGCGTGAGATCGACGAGATCAACAATCGTCGCCGGGACCGTGTGGTGGACCTGGTCACCGCGGCCCTCGACGGCACGCTGGTCGGCCGGCGCCTCGTCGTGCTGGGCGCCGCGTTCAAGCCCAACTCCGACGACGTGCGGGACTCCCCGGCGCTCGCGGTCGCGGGGCTANTGGCCGAGACCGGCGCCGGGGTGACGGTCGTGGATCCGGTCGCGACGCACAACGCCCGGCAGGCCCTGCCCGGCCTCGCCTACAGCGACTCCGTCGAGGCCGTGGTCGAGGGGGCCGACGCGCTGGTCCTGCTCACCGAGTGGCGCCAGTTCGCCGACCTGGACCCGGCCCGGCTCGGGGCCGTGGTCCGGCGCAAGGTCGTGGTGGACGCCCGGCACGCGCTCGACGCCGACCAGTGGCGCCAGGCCGGATGGGTCTACCTGGCCCCCGGCCGGCCGACCGGCGTCATCCCGAGCTCGTTGCCGGAGCAGCGGCACCGGGGGGACGGAGCGCCGCCGGCGCCGGTCGAGCAGTGCGGCGAGACGGGTGCGCGGCTCGCGGAGGTCGAGGCGCGCGCGGGGCACCCGGTGTGATCGACGGGATGGGGCCCGGTGGAACGGGCCCCATCCCCGCCGTGGAATCGCTCTCCGGCTGTGAGGTCAACGAGCCCCACGCGATAGGCTGCTGCTTATGCGTCTCCTCGCTCGACATCGGTGACTGCCACCCGGCTTCGCGGTTGACCGTGCCCGGGGCGGCAGGTGCCCGTCCGTTCGAGATGATGAGGAGATTCCGCGGCGATGAGTGACGCGCCGATCGTCCGTCCCCTGCCCGTGAGCGGATTTCCCGAGTGGCTGCCCGAGGTCCGTCTCGTCGAGCAGCGCTGGCTCGACACCATCCGAGCGACGTTCGAGCGGTACGGCTTCTGCTCGGTGGAGACCCCCTCGGTCGAGGCGCTCGAGGTGCTGACCGCGAAGGGGGAGACCTCCCAGGAGGTCTACATGCTACGCCGCCTGCAGGCCGACGCCGACGACGACAGCGCCCGCCTCGGCCTGCACTTCGACCTCACAGTGCCTTTCGCGCGGTACGTGGCCGCCCACTTCAACGACCTCGTGTTCCCGTTCAAGCGCTACCAGATCCAGCGGGTGTGGCGGGGGGNGNGNCCTCNGGAGGGNCGCTTCCNCGNGNTCACCCNGTGCGACATCGACGTGATCAACGTTGATCAGGTGCCCCTGCACTTCGACGCGGAACTTCCCCGCATCGTGCACGAGGTCCTGGGCACCCTCGGCGTTCCGCCCTGGACCCTCAACATCAACAATCGCAAGGTGCTCCAGGGCTTCTACGAGGGTCTGGGCATCGGCGATCCGCTGGCCGTCATCCGGGTCGCCGACAAGCTCGACAAGATCGGCCTCGCGGGGGTGGAGGGGCTGCTGACCACCGCGGTCGGGCTCGACCCGGACCAGGTGCGCGCCTGCCTGGAGCTCACGGGCATTCGGGGCTGCGATCCCGGCGTCGTCGAGGAGGTACGCCGGCTCGGGGTGAAATCGGACCTGCTCTCCGAGGGGCTCGACGAGCTCGCCGCGGTTCTCGGCGATCTCGCCGACCTGCCCGCCGGCGACGTGGTCGCGGACCTCTCGATCGCCCGCGGTCTCGACTACTACACCGGGACCGTCTACGAGGCGAAGTTCGTCGACTGGCCGGACTTCGGCAGCATCTGCTCGGGGGGGCGGTACGACAACCTTGCCGGCTCCTTCATCCGCCGCAACCTCCCCGGCGTCGGGATCTCGATCGGCCTCACCCGCATCTTCGCCAAGCTCCTGGCCGAGGGCCTGCTCNCCNCCGGGCCGTCCAGCCCCGCCGACGTGCTGGTCGTGATCCCCGCCGCGCCGCGCCGCGCCGCCGCCCTCGCGACGGCCGCCGAGCTGCGCACCCGGGGGCTGCGGGTGGAGACCTACCACCAGCCGGACAAGGTGGCCAGGCAGGTCCGCTACGCCTCCCGCAAGGGCATCGGATTCGTCTGGTTCCCGCCCTTCGACGATGGCCGGGCGCACGAGGTGAAGAACATGGCCACCGGGGACCAGTCCGCGGCGGACCCGGCGACCTGGACCCCGTCCGCGGGCTGACCGGCGGGCCCGGGGGNCGTGCGCAGCCCGCGGTCCGATGCGCGCGGCGGGCGTGCCGCCGCGCCATCGCCGGGAGGCTGTCCGTCGTGACGTGGCCGGGCGGCCGGGGATTGACGGGGGCGGAGATCCCCGGCCGCGCCATGCCACGCCGTGAGGGCGGGCACTGCGACTCCTCGTCGCTGGGGACTGACGAGGCGTCCACCTCCGGTGTACCACGCGGGTCGTGACTGCCAATCCCCGCGCGTCGATCGGGTGACCGGACGGGTAAGTGGATGCCGACACGATCCCGGTTGGGCGATTGCTGGCCCGGTCGGGTGATTGCAGGCCTGGCGTCCGGGTGCATGCCGCCGCCGGGTGAGGTCCCCGCGCCCCGGCGGATGGGCGCCGTCTATCGTGGGCGGAGTCCGCCAGCGACCGGGCAACGGGTCCCGCGTCCAGATGATGGATGATGGAGGTGGCAGTGTCGCAGCCGACGTCCGAACCGACGTCCGAACCGACGTCCGTGCGGCTTCGGGTCCAGGTGATCGCCAAGACCGAGTTCATCCCCCCGGACGACGTGGCCTGGAGCACCGACGCCGACGGCGGTCAGGCCCTCGCCGAGTTCGCCGGGCGGGCCTGCTACCAGAGCTGGAACAAGCCGAATCCGGCGACCGCGACCAACGCCGGCTACCTACGGCACATTCTCGACGTCGGGCATCTGTCCGTGCTCGAGCACGGGACCGTATCGCTCTATCTCACCGGGGTGTCGCGCAGCCTCACCCATGAGCTGGTCCGGCACCGGCACTTCTCCTACAGCCAGCTCTCCCAGCGCTACGTCCCCGAGCGGGACGCCGCCGTGGTGGAACCGGAGGTCATCGCGGCCGATCCGGAGCTGCACGCCCTGTTCCAACAGGCCGCGGCGGCCTCGCTGGAGGCCTACGGGCGCCTGTTGGAAGGTCTGGAGAAGCGGTTCGCCGACGTTTCCGCGCCCATCTCACGGCGCAAGCAGGCGCGCCAGGCGGCCCGGTCGGTGCTGATGAACGCGACCGAGACCCGGATCGTGGTCACCGGGAACTACCGGGCGTGGCGGCACTTCATCGGGATGCGGGCGAGTGAGCATGCCGACGTGGAGATCCGCGGGCTTGCCGTCGCCGTCCTGCGGGAACTGCTCCGGGTGGCGCCCAACGTGTTCGCCGACTTCCGGATCTCGACGCTGGATGACGGCACCGAGGTCGCCTCCAGCCCGCTGGTGGGGGAGGGCTGAGCGCCGGACCTTCCCGCCGCCGGCCGTCTATTGATTTACTGGGAGAAAGAGAAAGAGTACAGCCGATGACGAGCGTCGTCGACGCCGAGCGGAGCGGGGCGGATCCGGCCGCGGGGCCGTTGTCCCCGGCGGAGCTTGACCTCATCCACGCCTACTGGCGAGCGGCGAACTATCTGTCCGTCGGACAGATCTACCTGCTCGACAATCCCCTGCTCACCGAGCCGCTGCGTCCGGAGCACGTCAAACCGCGCCTGCTCGGGCACTGGGGCACGACTCCCGGCCTGAACCTCATCTACGCCCATCTGAACCGCGTGATCCGGGCAAAGGACCTGAACGCCATCTACATCATCGGTCCGGGTCACGGCGGTCCCGGCATCGTGGCGAACGCCTACCTGGAAGGCACCTACAGCGAGGTCTACCCCTCGATCGGCCGGGATGTGGCGGGGATGCGGCGGCTGTTCCGGCAGTTTTCCTTCCCCGGCGGAATTCCCAGCCACGTCGCGCCGGAGACTCCCGGGTCCATTCATGAGGGCGGCGAGCTCGGTTACGCGCTGACCCACGCCTACGGCGCGGCCTTCGACAATCCCGACCTGGTGGTCTGCGCCGTCGTGGGGGACGGGGAGGCCGAGACGGGCCCGCTCGCGGCGAGCTGGCACTCCAACAAGTTCCTCGACCCGGGTCGCGACGGCGCGGTGCTGCCGGTCCTGCACCTCAACGGCTACAAGATCGCCAATCCGACGATCCTGGCCCGCATCCCCGAGCAGGAGCTGACCGCGCTCCTGCGTGGCTACGGGTACCATCCGTACTTCGTGGTCGGGGACGACCCGGCCGCGGTGCACCAGCGGATGGCGGGCGTCCTGGACGCCGCCGTCGGCGAGATCCACGAGATCCAGGACCGGGCCCGCCGCCACGGCCGCACCGAGCGCCCCACCTGGCCGATGATCGTGCTGCGGACCCCCAAGGGGTGGACCGGGCCGGCCACTGTTGACGGCCTGCCGGTCGAGGGCACGTGGCGGTCCCACCAGGTGCCCGTCGCGCAGTTGCACGACAACCCCGGGCACTTGGCCCAGCTGGAGGCGTGGCTGCGCTCCTACCGGCCGGAGGAGCTCTTCGATGCCGGCGGCGCCCCGCGGGCCGAACTCGCCGCGCTCGCCCCCCGCGGTCCCCGGCGGATGAGTGCGAACCCGCATGCCAACGGGGGCGAGCTGCTGCGTGATCTGACTCTTCCCGACTTCCGTGACTACGCGGTCGACGTCACCGCCCCCGGGACCACCCTCGCCGAGCCGACCCGGATCCTGGGCGCGTTCCTACGGGACGTGGTGGCCGCCAATCCGAGCACCTTCCGGGTGATGGGCCCGGATGAGACCGCCTCCAATCGGCTGGGTGCGCTCTTCGAGGTGACCGACCGCGTCTGGAACGCCGGGACGGAACCGACGGACGAGCACCTGGCCGTGGACGGTCGGGTCATGGAGGTGCTTTCCGAGCATCTGTGCCAGGGCTGGCTGGAGGGCTATCTGCTCACCGGCCGGCACGGGTTCTTCTCCTGCTACGAGGCGTTCATCCACATCGTCGACTCGATGGTCAATCAGCACGCGAAATGGCTGAAGACCACCCGGCACATCCCGTGGCGGCGCCCGATCGCATCGTTGAACTACCTGTTGACCAGCCACGTGTGGCGGCAGGACCACAACGGCTTCTCCCATCAGGACCCCGGATTCATCGACCACGTCGTGAACAAGAAGGCCGAGGTCGTCCGGGTGTACCTGCCCCCGGACGCGAACACCCTGCTCTCCGTCGGCAACCACTGCCTGCGCAGCCGGCACTACATCAACGTGATCGTGGCCGGCAAGCAGCCGGCGTTGAACTACCTGTCGATGCCGGCGGCGATCGCCCACTGCACCCGTGGCCTGGGCATCTGGGACTGGGCCAGCAACGACCACGACGCGCCCGGCGACGGGCTGCCGGATGTGGTGATGGCCTGTGCCGGGGACATCCCGACCCTGGAGACCCTCGCCGCGGTGGACCTCCTGCGCCAGCACTTCCCCGATCTGAAGGTGCGCGTCGTCAACGTCGTCGACCTGATGTCCCTGCAGGACGAGGCGGAACATCCGCACGGCATCTCGCACGCCCGCTTCGACGCGCTGTTCACCACCGACCGGCCGATCATCTTCGCCTACCACGGCTATCCCTGGCTGATCCACCGGCTGACCTACCGGCGGCACAACCATCACAACCTGCATGTCCGTGGCTACATCGAGGAGGGGACGACCACCACCCCGTTCGACATGGTCATGCTGAACAACCTCGACCGGTTCCACCTGGTGGCGGACGTCATCGACCGGGTACCGAGCCTGGGCGCCCGCGCCGCGCACGTCCGGCAGCAGATGATCGACGCGCGGCTCGCGGCCCGGACCTACACCCGGGACCACGGCGAGGACGCCCCGGAGATCCGGAACTGGACTTGGCCCTACTGAGCCTCGCCCCTACCGAGCCCCGCCCCGTCGCGATGAACGTCCTGGTGGTCAACGCCGGATCGGCCAGCCTCAAGCTGCGGCTGATCGGCCCGGACGACGTCCTGCTCGCCGCGCGCGATCTCACCGCGCCAGCCGGTCGGGTGGACCCGGCCGGGGTCATCGCCGCGTTGCGCGAGCTCACCCACGAGGGTGGCCAGCCGGGCGCGGTCGGGCACCGCATCGTGCACGGCGGGACGGATTTCACCGCACCCGTGGTCGTCGACCGGGCCGTGGCCGAGCGGCTGCGGAGGCTGACCGCCCTCGCCCCCCTGCACCAGCCTGCGGCACTTGCCGCCCTCGACGAGGTCGGGGCGGCCGTGCCCGAGGTGGCGCAGGTCGCTTGCTTCGACACGGCGTTCCACAGCCGGATGCCGGCGGAGGCCATCACCTACGCCATCCCGGCCGAGTGGCGGGAGCGGTATGGCATCCGCCGGTACGGCTTCCACGGCCTGTCCCACGCCCACGTCTCCCGGCGGGCGGCCGCGCTCACCGGGGCGCGGCGCATCGTGACCTGTCATCTCGGCTCGGGCGCGTCGCTCGCCGCCGTTCTCGACGGGGNGGGGGNGGACACCACGATGGGCTTCACCCCGCTGGAGGGCCTGGTGATGGCCACCCGGTCCGGCACCGTGGATCCCGGCGCGCTGCTGTGGCTGCAGACGGAGGCGGGACTGAGCGCGCACGAGCTCACCGATCGCCTGTTCACCTCGGCGGGGCTGCGCGCGCTCGCGGGGACGGCGGACATGCGGGATGTCGAGTCCGGCGTCGCCGCGGGTGAGCCTGCCGCCGCGCTGGCGCTGGCGGTCTACCTGCACCGGCTGCGCGCCGGGATCGCCGCGATGACCGCCGCGCTGGGCGGGCTGGACGCCCTGGTGTTCACCGGCGGCGTCGGGGAGAACTCCGCCTCCGTGCGGGCCGGGGCCGCGGCCGGACTCGGCTACCTGGGCGTGGCGGTGGATCCCGAGCGTAACGATCCGGCCCGGGCCGGTGGTACGGGTCTGCCGGGCGGCACGGGCCCATCTGGTGGTACGGGCCCATCTGGTGGTACGGGCCCATCTGGTGGCACGGAGCGCGAGATCGGCGTGCCGGGGGCTGCCGTGCGCACGCTCGTGATCGAGGCACGCGAGGACCTGGAGATCGCCCGCGGGACCCGGGCGGCCCTCGCTGGTGGCAATGGGTGATGGTAGTCCGGCATTACGGTAATGTCCCGGGTGGCGGGTGCGATCCTGGCGGACCCGCGCGCCGCCGGATGGCACCGCCCGGACGATCCGGTGGCGGTACTCTGGAGGCTCTGTCGCGGCGAGTGGGACGGTGCTGCGCGGTCCGGTCCGGTGCGGTGCGGTGTTGTCTTCGCCGGTCGTCCCGTCGTCCCCGAGCGGGGCCCGGCCGGTCGCGATCCGTCTCCATCCGGTGACGGCAGGGTCCGATCGGCGTCCGACCCGGTCGCGGTGCCCGACACCGCGCGGTGCGCCGTCCCCGGGCTGGGCCGGATGGTATCCGCGTGTGGTGGCCCGGCGGCCCCCGCGGGTCTCGCGCCGGTCGCCGGTGGTGCTTGTGGGCGGGTCCGGGGAGCAGACCCGGCTCGGGCCGGCGGAGCGGGAAAGGCGGCGTGGGCGGAGGATGGACCGGTGCCGGCCCGGCGGTGTCGGAGGAGTGAACGTGGAGGTTCGGCGGTCCGGCGGGTGACGTCGGTCGCCGAGGNGATGTCGGAGGTGCCGTCTAGCGTGACCGGTATGTCAATGTTGCCGCCGGCGCCGTTCGGGCGCGTGATCACAGCGATGGTCACGCCGTTCCGGGCGGACGGCGGTCTCGATGAGGCGGGTGCCGCGCAGCTCGCGAGCCGTCTGGTGGACGCCGGCAACGACGGGCTCGTGGTCAACGGCACCACCGGGGAGTCTCCGACGACCACCGACGAGGAGAAGGACCGCCTGGTGCGGGTCGTCGTCGAGGCCGTGGGAAGCCGTGCCCGCGTGATCTCCGGTGTCGGGACGAGTGACACCGCGCACAGCGTGGAACTGGCGCGGGCCGCCGAAGCCGCGGGCGCGCACGGCCTGCTCGTCGTGACGCCCTACTACAACAAGCCACCGCAGGCCGGGTTGCTGCGGCATTTCGTCACCGTCGCCGAGGCGACCGGGCTACCGGTCGTCGTCTACGACATCCCCGGCCGGACCGGGGTTCCGGTGGCGTCGGAGACTTTGGTGCGGTTGGCCGAACACCCGCGTATCGTCGCGGTCAAGGACGCTAAGGACGATCTGCCCGCATCCTCCTGGGTGCTGGCGCGGACCGGTCTGGCGTATTACTCCGGCACCGACGCGCTCAATCTGCCGTTGCTGTCCATCGGGGCATGCGGAGTCATCAGTGTTGTCGGGCACGTGGCCGCACCCGCGATCCGTGCCATGATCGAGGCCTTCGGGGCCGGTGAGGTGGGTCGGGCGATCGCGCTGCATCAGGGCTTGCTGCCCGCGTACGAAGGAATGTTCCGCACCCAGGGCGTGATCCTGGCCAAGGCCGCGCTGCGGCTGGCCGGGCTGCCCGCGGGGCCGGTCCGGCCACCGTTGGTGGACGCCACTCCCGCCGAGGTCGCGCGGCTGCGGGCGGACCTCGCCGAGGCGCTCCTCGACGCCGCCGGGCCGCCGGGCGCGCCTGGCGGCGTCGAGGCCGGGGGGCGGGGCGCGCCGGCCGGCGCCTCGTCCGGGTCCGGGTCGTCCGGGTCCGGGTCGTCCGTCGGGCTGGCCGTCGCCGCGGCGGGNGANNNCTCATGAGCCATCCGCATCCCGACCTCGGCCCGCCGCCGCCGCTGCGCGCGGACGGCCTTCGGATCATCCCGCTCGGTGGGGTTGGGGAGATCGGTCGCAACATGACCGTCTTCGAACACGCCGGCCGGCTGCTGATCGTGGACTGCGGGGTGTTGTTCCCGGAGGACGTCCAGCCGGGGATCGACCTGATCCTGCCCGACTTCACCGCCATCCGGGATCGCCTCGACGACATCGAGGCGGTGATCCTCACCCACGCACACGAGGATCACATCGGGGCGGTGCCCTACCTGCTGCGGGAACGGCGTGACATCCCGCTGATCGGCACCCGGCTCACCCTGGCGCTGATGAACGCGAAGCTCGCCGAGCACCGCGTCAAGGCGGTCACTCAGGAGATCCGGGAGGAGGAGCGGCACGCCTTCGGGCCGTTCGAGTGCGAGTTCTTCGCGGTCAACCACTCCATCCCGGACGCCGTGGCCGTGGCCATCCGCACCGAGGCCGGGCTCGTCCTGCACACCGGCGACTTCAAGATGGACCAGCTGCCGCTCGACGGCCGGCTGACCGACCTGGGGGGCTTCGCGCGGCTCGGCCGCGAGGGTGTGGACCTGCTGCTGTCCGACTCGACCAACGCCGAGGTGCCCGGGTTCGTCACCTCCGAGCGGGAGATCGCCCCGGTGCTCGACGGAGTCTTCCGCGAGGCGACCCGCCGGATCATCATCGCCTGCTTCGCCAGCCATGTGCACCGGGTGCAGCAGGTGCTCGACGCGGCCGAGGAGCACGGCCGGTCGGTCTGCTTCGTGGGCAGGTCGATGGTCCGCAACATGGGAGTGGCCCGCGACCTCGGGTTGCTGCGGGTGCCACCGGGTCTGATCGTCGACGCCCNGGACGTGGACGCGCTGCCGGACCGCAACATCTGCCTGATCTCCACGGGCTCCCAGGGGGAGCCGCTCTCGGCCCTGTCCCGGATGGCCAACCGGGATCACCAGATCCGCATCCAGGCCGGCGACACGGTCGTGCTCGCTTCCAGCCTCATCCCCGGCAACGAGAACGCGGTGTTCCGGGTGATCAACGGGCTGACCCGCTACGGCGCCAAGGTCGTTCACAAGGGCGTGGCGAAGGTGCACACCTCGGGTCACGCCCCGGCGGGCGAGTTGCTCTACGTTCTGAACGCCACCAGGCCGTCCAACGTCATGCCGGTCCACGGCGAATGGCGGCACCTGCGGGCCCATGCCAAGCTCGCCGAGGCGACCGGGGTGCCCCCGGACCACGTAGTGCTCGCCGAGGACGGCATGGTCATCGACCTGCTTGACGGCCGGGCGCGGATCACCGGCGTTGTTCCCTGCGGCTATGTCTACGTTGACGGCGCCGCGGTCGGGGACGTCGGTGAGCCGAGCCTGAAGGACCGCCGGATCCTCGGCGAGGAGGGTTTCATCACGATCACCGTCGTGGTGGACGCCGCGGCGGGCAAGGTCGTCGTCGGCCCGGATCTCTCCGCCCGCGGCTTCTCCGATGCGCCGGGCGCCTTCGACTCCGTCTCCAAACTGGTCAGCGACGGGCTGGTGGACGCGATGCGCACCGGGATGAACGATCTGACGGCCCTGCAGCAGCTCGTGCGGCGTACGGTCGGTCGCTGGGTCAACGAGAACTACCGGCGCCGTCCGATGATCGTTCCGGTGGTTCTCGAGGTCTGAGGCGNTGCGGCGCGCCCGGTTCGTCGGGGTTGCCAGTACTCGGGCACGCTCGTGTGTACCGTTTCGACGGTGGCCACACGGACCAGTGGCGCGCGGACGCGTGCGCAGACGGAGACGGCCACGTCCCGGCCGAGGGGCGGTGGTGGGCGTCAAGGCACCTCGCGGGGTGAAGGTACCTCGCGAGGCGGCGGTCAGGGCGGCAAGGCACGCGCATCGACGGCGGCTGGCCGGTCGGGCGGCTCTGGCCGGTCGGGCAGCTCCCGCGCGGCCGGCCGCGGTAGGACACCGGCCCGTCCACCGGCGCGGGCGAGTCGCCCCCCGCTGTCGCTGCTGATCGGCCAGACAGTCGTCAAGAGCGTCTACCGGCTGTGGATGGGCGCGGCGACGGCGCTGGGCACCGTGCTGCGCCGGGCCGGTCGGGGCGCCCGTGAGCTGCACATCGATCCAGGGCACCGGCGTGACGGGCTCGGCCTGACCGCGTTCGGCGGGGCGATCCTGGCCGGCGCCTCGGTGTGGTTCTCCGCCGCCGGGCCGCTGGGGAGGTATGTGGCCGCGATCCTGGAGCTGCTGGTCGGCGCCGGCGCCTGGGTACTGCCGCTGTTCGGCCTGGGCGCCGCGTGGCGGCTGGTCCGGTCCCCGACCGATCCGGATAGCCGGGGCCGGGTGGTGATCGGGTGGACGGCGGTCGCCGTCGGTCTGCTCGGCATGGTGCACATCGCCCGTGGCCTGCCCGACTTCTCGGACGGCGTCGCCCGGATGCGGGCGGCCGGTGGCGTCGTCGGGCTGCTCGGTGGCCTCCCGCTGGCGAGCGCGGTGACGCCGTACGTCGCCGTTCCGCTGTTGCTGCTGCTGACGTTCTTCGGCGTTCTCGTCATCACGGCGACCCCTGTCCGCCAGGTGCCCGAGCGGCTCGGTGAACTCGTTGATCGGCTCACCATCGGGGTGCGCGGTCCCGCCCGGGATGCCGGCGAGTACGACGCGGACGCGGACTTCCGCGACGACCCCGAGGACGATTCGGAGCTGTCCGACGGCCTGCTCGCAGCCGGGGCGGCCGGGGCGGGTAGGGGTCGGCGTCGGCGTGGTGGTCGGGCGACCCCGCCTGGGGGAACGTCCCCGGGTGATGGCGATGCCGCCGATGCCGCCGATGCCGCCGATGCCGCCGGGCCGCCCGCCGGGCCGCCCGCCGGGGATCTCGCCCTCGACCTGTTCGGCGAGCTCGCCGGCCCGGAGGCGGACACCGGCTACGTGACCACGGCCCCCGACCCGGGCGGTGCGGCCGCCGGTGGCGGGGAACCGGTAGCGGGGGCCGCACCGCCCGGGTCGCAGCGCAGGGCCCGGGCCCGGACAGCCCGGGTGACCGCGGGTGCGGCGGACACCGCGACCGGCGTCCCCGGTCCGGGTTCCGCGGACTTCGGCGGCGAGATCGAGCATCTGGTCCCCCCGACCGACGGTGACTACCGGCTGCCGTCGCCGACCCTGCTGCGTTCCGGTACGCCGCCCAAGGTCCGCTCGGCCGCGACCGACGGGGTGATTGCCTCGCTGACCGACGTGTTCGCCCAGTTCAAAGTGGACGCCCAGGTCACCGGCTTCACCCGGGGACCGACGGTGACCCGCTACGAGGTCGAGCTCGGTGCCGCGGTCAAGGTCGAGCGGATCATCCAGCTCACGAAGAACATCGCGTACGCGGTGAAGAGCCCGGACGTGCGGATCATCAGTCCGATCCCGGGCAAGAGCGCGGTCGGTATCGAGATTCCCAACACCGACCGGGAGTTGGTGTCGCTCGGCGACGTCCTGCGCAGCGGGGAGGCGATCGGTAACCCGCATCCGCTGGTTGTCGGTCTCGGCAAGGACATCGAGGGCGGCTACGTGCTCGCCAACCTGGCCAAGATGCCGCACATCCTCATCGCCGGGGCGACCGGAGCCGGCAAGTCGACGTGTATCAACACCCTCATCACCTCGGTGCTGGCCCGGGCCACCCCTGACCAGGTGCGCATGGTGCTGGTGGACCCCAAGCGGGTCGAGCTGACGAACTATCAGGGNATTCCCCATCTGATCACGCCGATCATCACGAATCCCAAAAAGGCGGCCGATGCGTTGCAATGGGTCGTGAAGGAGATGGAGAACCGGTACGAGGACCTGGCCGCGTGCGGGGTGCGTCACGTCGACGACTTCAACCGCAAAGTGCGTAACGGCGAGATCGCCGCCCCGCCGGGATCCGAACGTGTCTACGTGCCCTACCCCTACATCCTGGCCATCGTCGACGAGCTCGCCGACCTGATGATGGTGGCGCCGCGCGACGTCGAGGACGCCATCTGCCGGATCACCGCCATGGCCCGGGCGGTGGGCATCCACCTGGTGCTCGCCACCCAGCGGCCCTCCGTCGACGTGGTGACCGGCCTGATCAAGGCGAACGTGCCGTCCCGGCTCGCCTTCGCGACAGCGTCGTTGGCGGACAGCCGGACGATCCTCGACCAGGCCGGCGCGGAGAAGCTCGTCGGCCTGGGGGACGCGCTCTTCCTGCCGATGGGAGCGGGTAAACCCGCCCGTATCCAGGGTGCCTTCGTTTCCGAGGACGAGATCGCGGCCATCGTCGACCACACGAAGGAACAGGCGCCGGCGGCGTTCCGGGAGGACGTGTTCGACGCCGGCGGCGAGGCCAGGAAGGAGATCGACGAGGAGATCGGAGACGATCTGCAGCTCTTCCTGCAGGCCGTCGAGCTCGTGGTGAGCACGCAGTTCGGCTCCACCTCGATGTTGCAGCGCAAGCTGCGGGTCGGGTTCGCGAAGGCCGGGCGGCTGATGGACCTGATGGAGAGCCGGGGCATCGTCGGCGCAAGTGAGGGATCGAAGGCGCGTGACGTGCTGGTCATGCCGGACGAGTTGGAGGGTTTGCTCACAACCCTGCGTAACGGATGAGGAAGCCTCCGGTGGAATGTCCCCGCTTTCAGCGCCGGGGGACGCACCGTAAACTGAAAGCCTCGCGCCCACGGTAGGCGGAAAAGACGGTTGCGGAGGTTCGCTCATGCAGTCCGCGGACGATCCGCAGCCGCGGGACAGCGTCGGGTCCATCCTGGCCGCGGCGCGGCGTGACCGCGGTCTCACGGTCTCCCAGGTCAGCGAGCGCACCCGGGTCAGGGCGGGTCTGATCGATCAGATCGAGCGGGACGACTTCTCGCAGTGCGGCGGCACGGTGTATGCCCGCGGGCATCTGCGCAGCATCGCCACCACCCTCGGGCTCGATCCCGGGCGGGTGCTGGCGGCTTACGACGCCTCGCACGAGCACCACACCGGCCCATTGATGATTATCCCCTCGGCCGAGTTCGATCCGCTGCGCGGGGGGTCCCGCCGGCGGCGCGGCGGGTTCCGGTGGGGTCCGGCAATGATCGTTTCGCTGGTCGTGGTGTGCGTCATCGCGGCTCTCGCGTTGCTGCTGCCAGGTTCCTCCGGTTCCTCGGACGACAGGGCCGCGCCGGGGCCGGGCGGGGCCGTGGGGCTCACTCCGACCGTGAGCGTCCCGCCGGTCTCGACGAGCCCGGCCGCTCCCAGCGTGACCACGCCCGCGCCGACAGGGGTGAACGTCGTCCTGACGGTACGCGACGCGCAGAGCTGGCTGGAGGTGCGCGACGACGCCGAGCATGTCCTGCTCTCCCAGCTCCTGCAGTCCGGCGACAGCCGGACGGTGACGGCGTCGGGGGCCCTGCACATCAGGGTGGGCAATGCCGGTGCGGTCGATGTGTCGTGCAACGGCAGGAGCCTCGGGGCGCCGGGCGGGCTCGGGCAGGTCGTGACGATCCGGGTGAGCGCCGCAGCCTCCGGCGCCTGCGAGGTCGGCGACGAACAGCGTAGCGGTCTCGTGGCCGCGCCACCGCCCGCGCCGGTCCCGGTAGCCTGACCTGGTGTCCACACGCCTCCATCGCCGGGTAGCTCTGATCACGCTCGGTTGTTCCCGGAACGAGGTGGATTCGGAGGAGCTGGCCGCCCGGCTCGGCGCGGACGGGTGGGAGCTCGTCTCCGACGCCGCCGACGCCGACGCCGTGCTCGTCAACACCTGCGGATTCGTCGACGCGGCGAAGAAGGACTCCATCGACGCTCTGCTTGCGGCGGACGGCCTGCGGGCCGGTGGCGGTCCGTCCGGTCCCGCGGACGGCGCCGGCCCGGGTCCGCGCGCGGTGGTGGCCGTGGGCTGCCTGGCCGAGCGTTACGGAACCGAGCTCGCCGAGAGCCTGCCCGAGGCGGACGCGGTCCTCGGATTCGATGCCTATCCGAACATCGCCACGCACCTCGCGGCCGTGCTGGCCGGTACCCCGGTGCCCGCGCACTCCCCGCGTGACCGGCGGACGATGCTGCCGATCACCCCGGTGGACCGGGCCGCCCCCGCTCTCCCGCCGGCCGCGGTGTCCACCGGAGCCGTTCCGCTGCGCCGGCGGTTGACGGCCGGGCCGGTCGCCGTCCTGAAGATCTCCAGCGGGNGTGACCGGCGCTGCGCCTTCTGCGCGATCCCGTCGTTCCGCGGCNCCCACGTCTCGCGGTCACCCGACGACGTGCTCGCCGAGGCCGAATGGCTGGCCGGTCAGGGTGCCCGCGAGCTGGTCCTGGTCAGCGAGAACTCCACCTCCTACGGCAAGGACCTCGGGGATCTGCGCGCGCTGGAGAAGCTGCTGCCGCAACTCGCGGCGGTGTCGGGCATCGTCCGGGTGCGCACGGTCTACCTGCAGCCCGCCGAGATGCGTCCGTCGCTGCTCGAGGTGCTGCTGACCACTCCGGGCCTCGCGCCCTATCTCGATCTGTCCTTCCAGCACGCGAGCCCGCCGGTGCTGCGCCGGATGCGCCGCTTCGGTGGCAGTGGGCACTTCCTCGACCTGCTCGCCCGCGCCCGCGCGCTGGCGCCCGAGCTGGGGGCGCGATCCAACGTCATCGTCGGGTTCCCGGGGGAGACCCCCGAGGATGTCGACATCCTCGCGGAGTTCCTCGAGGCCGCCGAGCTCGACGCCGTCGGCGTGTTCGGCTACTCCGACGAGGAGGGTACCGAGGCCGCCGGGCTGACAGACAAGATCCCCGATGAGCTGATCGAGCGCCGCCGGGTACGCGTCACCGACCTCGTCGAGCAGCTGACCGCCGCCCGGGCGGACGCGCGGATCGGCTCCCGGGTACAGGTCCTGGTGGAGGAGGTCGCCGGTGGTCTGGCCACCGGCTGCGCCGCCCACCAGCAGGCGGAGGTCGACGGCGGGTGCGTCGTGCGACTGTCCCCGGGCGGCGCGGCGGATGACGGGCCGGAGCGCCTCGGGGTGGGGGATCTCGTCGGGGTGGGGGATCTCGTCGAGGCCCGGGTGGTCGCCACCGAGGGTGTCGATCTGATCGCGGAGTTCATCGCGGTGCTCGATCGGGCCCGTCCCACGGCTGCGGTCGCGCGGCCGACGCCGGACCGGGCGGCGGCCCTCGTGGGCCGGGGCGTCGCGGATGGGACGTGACGGCGTCGGGCGCCGACGCCAGGGGGAGCGCGGCGAAGGGCCGTCGCCGCTCCCCGCGGAGCCCGTTTCTGCCCCGGTGGTCCCCGCGGCCCCGGTGGTCAACGTCGCCAACCTGCTGACGATCACGCGGCTGGTGTTGGTGCCGGTCTTCGTGGTCTTCCTGTTCGCCGGGCCCGACGGTCACACCTGGCGGTACGCCGCCTTCGGCGCCTATGCGGTGGCCGCGATGACCGACCAGATCGACGGCTCCATCGCCCGCCGCTGGCACCTCGTCACCGACTTCGGCATCCTGGTCGATCCGATCGCCGACAAGGCGCTGACCGGTGCCGCGTTGATCTCGCTGTCCGTGCTCGGCGAGCTGCCCTGGCCGGTCACCGCACTGATCCTCCTGCGGGAGGTCGGTGTCACCCTCCTGCGCTTGTGGGTGATCCGCTTCGGGGTGATCGCGGCGAGCCGTGGGGGCAAGGCCAAGACCCTGCTGCTGAACGTCGCGATCGGTCTCTACGTGCTTCCGCTGGCGGGCGTTGCCGCCACGAGCCGGGCCGTGATTCTCGCGGCCGGCGTGGTGGTCGCCATGGTCACCGGGATCGATTACGTCTGTCGAGCTCTCACGCTGCGGCGGCGGGCCTCGCGGGATTCCGGCGGTGTCACCCCGCCGAGGGGCGCACCATCCACCGGCCTCTCGCCCGGCACCGGCCCCTCGGTGCGCCACCGGATGGCGGGGCCGGCCGGGTCCGACCCGTCGACGGCGGCCGGACCGACCATCAGGAAGACGGAGGGGCGGACCGATGCGCGCTGAGCTGCTGGCGGTGGGGGACGAACTTCTCTACGGCGACATCGTCAACGGCAACGCGGCCTGGTTGGGTCGGCAGCTGGCCGACGTCGGAGTGACCGTCACGACGTCAACGGTCGTCGGTGACGACATCGACATGATCGCCACGGCGATCCGGGTGGCACTGGACCGGGCTGACGTCGTCATCATGACCGGAGGGCTCGGTCCCACCCAGGACGACCTGACCCGCGAGGGCATCGCCGCCGCGGCCGGCGTCGGCCTGCGCCGGGACGACTTCCTGGAGTCGATGCTGCGGCGACGGTTCCGGGACATGGGCCGCGGTGACGGTGGCCGGCGCGTGCCCCAGATGAACTACCGGCAGGCGGACCTGCCCGAGGGGGCACAACCGCTGCCGAACGGCACCGGAACAGCCCCGGGGATACGGATGGAGATCGGGACTGGCGTCGTCTACGCGATGCCCGGTGTGCCGTTCGAGATGAACGGCATGTTCACCGCCAGCGTGCTGCCCGACATCCTGCGCCGGGCCGGGCAGCCCGCGGTGGTCGTCCACCGGGTGCTGCGCACGGCGGGCATGTGGGAGTCGGCCGTCGCCGAGGCCCTCGCGGACGAGGTCGACCGGCTTGCCCGGATCGGCAATCCGCGCATCGCGTTCCTGGCCAGCGGTGGCCAGACCCGGGTGCGTATCACGGCCCGGGCCCGGGATCGGGCCGAGGCCGAGATGCTGATCGCACCGGTGGAGACCGCGGCCCGGACCGCACTGGGCGCCGGGGTGTACGGCGGTGCGGACGACTCCCTCGAAGGCGTGGTCCTGGGGCTGCTCGTCCAGCGGTCGGCGACGCTGGCCGTCGCGGAGTCCATCACCGGGGGGCTGCTCGCCGGGCGGCTGACCGACGTCCCCGGTGCGAGCGCCGCGTTCCGTGGCGGCATCGTCTCCTACGCCACGGAGGTCAAGGCGTCGGCGCTCGGTGTCGACGAGGGGCTGTTGGCCGCCGAGGGCGCGGTGTCGTCGAGGACGGCCGCCGCGATGGCGGCGGGGGTCCGGTCCCGGCTGGGCGCCACCTACGGGTTGGCCACCACGGGAGTCGCGGGCCCGCAGCCGCAGGAGGACAAACCGGTCGGAACGCTGCATATCGGCCTGGCCGGACCGGACGGCACCGTCACCCGGTCGGTACGGCTGCCCGGGGACCGGCCGCGCATCCGCACGTACGCGGTGGTGTCCGCGCTGGACCTGGTGCGTCGGATGCTCGCCGGGCTGCCGAACAGCGAGATGACCACAACCGGAGACGGCGCACCCTGATGCGCGAGACCAATCACCGGATCTGAGGTGCTTACACAGTTACAGTCCCGTCAACGAGGGCCCGATGGTCGCGGCGGTGGGTATACGGTGAACGCATCCCGCGGACGAAGGAGGAGGCTCGATGGTCCTGCTCCGACGCATGCTCGGCGAGGCGTTGCGCCGCCGCCGTCAGGATCAGCACCGCACGCTTCGGGAGGTGTCGTCGGCGGCACGGGTGTCGCTCGGCTACCTCTCGGAAGTCGAGCGTGGGCAGAAGGAGGCCAGCTCCGAGTTGCTCGCCGCCATCTGTGACGCACTGGGAGTACGGCTCGCGGACCTGCTGCGCGAGGTGAGTGAGGATCTCGAACTCGCCGAACTGGCGGTCGCCGCGCGGGTCGGCGCGCCCACCGTGGTGGTTCCCGCCCGCGCCGCGGTCGTCGACCGGGCGGCCTGAGTTGCGCGTCCGGCGTCTTCCGGTGTCCTGCCACGTCGGCTGTCCCGTTCACGTTCGGGGTCTGCTCCGTTCATGACGTGCGCTCCGTTCGTGATGTAGGTCCCGATGAGGTAGGTCTCGATGTGTGTCTCGTTCGCGATGTCGGGCTGTGCTGGACGTCGGGCTGTGCTGGACGTCGGGGCGTTCTGGACGTCGGGTGTTCTGGTCGCATACGGNTCTCTTCACGGGGCACGCCGCAGGGAGCAGATGTCTCCGGCGTGAGAGAGGTCGAGTATGAGTGCCATCCGCAGCCCGCTGTCCGACGGGGCACGAAGTGTCACCGGTGAGGCCCTCCAGGGCACGTTGATCGACCTGATCGACCTGTCCCTGTCCGCCAAGCAGCTGCACTGGAACGTCACCGGGCGCACCTTCCGTAGTGTGCATCGCCAACTCGACGAGGTTGTCGATCTGGCGCGTCGTTACGCGGACGCCACCGCCGAACGTGCCGTCGCGATCGGGGTCAACCCGGACGGTCAGTCCTCGACGGTCGCCCGAAGCACCCACCTGCCGGGAGTGGAGGTGGGGTACATCCCGGATGAGAAGGTGATCCGGCAGACAACCGAGGTCCTCGCCGGGGTGGTCACGAGGATGCGTACCCGCATGGACGCGACCGAGAAGGCCGACCCGGTCACCCAGAACCTGATCATCGAGATCGTCCACGACCTGGAGGAGCAGCACTGGATGTTCCAGGCGATGGTGTGAGTCCCGCGCCGGTGGCGGTTTGCCCTCCCCGAAAGGGCCCTCCCCCGAAAAGGGTTGTCTGGTGGCGGCTGGCGGACCCCTCCGCGACTATCCCGAGATAGTTCTCGTGGCGCAGGTTGGTGTCGATCGTCGTTCCCGGGCGGACTCCCGGGCATGGCCCGCAGGGAAAGAAGATCACGTGAATACCCCCGCGTGGCCGGAGGACGACGACGGCTGGTCGGAGTGCCGGCTGGTCCAGGTGTGCAAGAGCTGCAACGGATTGGGCGAGCTGCTGGTGGTCTTCGCCACCATGCGCGGCGGCTTTGTGCCGGCCTGCCGGACGTGTCTGGTCTGCGCGGGACGCGGCCGCACGGCGCTGCAGCCGCCCGTCTGAGTCCGCCGCGGGGTAACCGCCGCGGCTCCGGCGTGCGACGATCGATGTATGGCGAATGTCGTCCGCAAGATCTACCGCTATCTGTCGGCCTCGGCGAACCGGAAGTTCGACGAGAAGGCCGACCCGCGGGTGCAGATCGACCAGGCCATCATGGAGGCCCGGCAGCAGCACGAGGCGCTGGTCCAGCAGGCGGCGCTCGTCGTGGGTAACCAGCGTCAGCTGGAGATGCGCATGGCACGCCAGGTGGACGAGGTCGCGAACCTCACCGAGTCCGCCCGGTCCTCGTTGCTGCTGGCTGACAACGCGCGAGCGGCCGGTGACCTGGTCACCGCGGCCGGGTACGAGGAGACGGCCCAGGCATTCGCCAGCCAGCTGGTCTCGGCGGAAGCATCGCTGGAGGACCTGAAGAACCTGCACCGCCAGGCCGCCGCGTCCGCCCAGCAGGCCCGAACCGCGGTCGAGGACAACACCGTGCGGATGCAACGCCATCTCGCCGAGCGTGCCCGCCTGCTGACACAGATCGAGCACGCCGCCATGCAGGAGCAGATGACCAAGGCGATGGAGGGGATGTCCTCGCTCGCCCCGGCGGGGGACACGCCCACCCTCGGGGAGATCCGCGACAAGGTCGAGCAGCGCTACGCGGTCGCTCTTGGGCGTCACGAGCTCGCCTCCCAGGGGATGGAGGCGCGGATGATCGAGGTGCGGCGCGCGACCATGGACGCCCGGGCCTCCTCCCGCCTCGCCGAGTTGCGCGGTGACATGGCGGCCGGGGGCCAGCTTCCCGCTGGCGCGGGCGGTTCCGCCGCATCGCCCGATTCCGCGGCGTCGCCTGGTTCCGCGGCGTCGCCTGGTTCCGCGGCCAAGCCCACCGGCGGTGGGACGCCGTGAGTCGGATGGCGGACCGGCCGTGACCGGCTGGCCGGGNTGGGACGGGGCGCCGGGCGGGGCACTGCGGCCGGCGTTGCCGGACTGGGTGCGTGCCGATGTCGAACGCCGGTCGTTGCTGCGGACCGAACGGCGCGCCGGGCGTGGCGTCCGGTGGGCGCGTCGTCGGGCGGCGGTGACCGCCTTCGGATGGATCGCCGTGGCCTCGGTGACGCCGGTCGCCGCCGTCGTGGACGGTTGGGGTTGGCTGGTCGTGGGCGCTGCGGCGATCATCAGGGCGGGTCTCGCGGGCTGGGAGACGGCCGTGATCCGGCGGGAGGACCGCGGGTTCGCCCTGCCGAGCGCTCCCGCTCCGCCTCCCTGGGCGTTGCGGCACTCGGCGGCCGCCGAGCCGTTGCGCCGTGGCGAGGCGGGTCTGGCGGCGCTCGTCGCGATGGCCCGGACGCTTGCTCCCGGCGCCGCCCGCGGCCCGGTGCGGGCGGCCGTGGCCGGCGCCGCCGATCTGGTGGACGGGCTGCGGGTCACCGCCATGCGGGTCGTCGCGTGTGAAAGGGCGGCCCGAGCGGTGACGTATCCCGCTCGACGAGCCGAGATCCTGGCGACGAGGAAGGACCTGGTGGCCGAAATGTCGGCGTCGGTGGCCACTCTGGACGACCTGCTGGCNGCGGCCAGCGAGGTCGTGGGCACGGTGGTCGCGTCTTCGCCGGACCTGGCCCGACTGACCCAGCAGATCGAGGCTCTGCGTGGCTACGCTGCCGCACTGCGTGAACTTTCCGGTTGATCGCGGATGTCGACGGTGATCCCGGGTGTCGGTTGCCAGCGAAGATTTCAGTTGCGATGCGGCAGGTGCCGGGTGAGGTGGCGGTCAGCCACAGCCAGATGTGGTCAAACGGCTCGTTGGCGACGACGGAGGCGCCGGACCACGCGGTGGTCTCGGTCCAGTGAACATCTCGTGCAGGGCGGCCGGGGCGATGTTCTGGTCGGCATCCCAGCACAGGTCCACGTTGTCAGTGATCGTGCCGGTCTGCTCGCCGGTCGACACGATACCGATCATGGAAATGAACCCGCAGAGCTGGCTGCTTTCCGCCCGGAGATGGGTGTCCTGACGGGCGAAGGCGACACTGCGGGCCTGGCCCCGCCAGTGCAGCGGGACCACGAGCGTACCGCCGGGGGCGAGTTGGTCGAACCAGGCCGGGGGCAGGTCCCACGGCCCGACTTATCCGGATTTTGATCTTGCTGCCACGGCTGGGCGCCGTGGCTGACTGGAACGCGAGGAGGTCGCCTGTGGTCACCTCGTTCAGGCTGCCACCGGTATGGATCACGATCGCGGTCAGGACGTTCAGCGCCTTCCTGAGCACGTTCTCGGAATGGCCGCCACACGCCCGCGCGGCGTCGGCCGCGCAGGCGAACAACTCCGGGCTCACCAGGTCGCGGACGACCGCGAACGTCGTCGTCGGCCCGTAGGTGGTCAGGAACGGGTAGCTCGGCCGGACGAGCCTCATCCGCAGCAGACAGGCCAGCCCTCGGGTCAGCACCACGCGATGGCGTTCGCCGCAGGGCCTGTCG
>NZ_JPGU01000025.1:0-64912 GCF_000732115.1 Frankia sp. CeD | reverse complement strand
TCGAAGATCTGCACGTCGCCGGGATGGTCCGTAACCGGCGGCTCGCCCGCGCGGTCGCCGACGCCGGCATGGCCGAGGTCCGCCGGCAGCTTGCCTACAAGACCCGCTGGTACGGATCGACGCTCGTCGTCGCCGACCGCTGGTATCCCAGCTCGAAGACCTGCTCCGGCTGCGGCTGGCGAAACCCAAGCCTGACGCTGTCCGAGCGCACNTTCACCTGCCAGTCCTGCGGGCTGGTACTCGACCGCGACCACAACGCCGCGATCAACCTGCACCACCTCGTCGCCGCCAGTNCACCGGAGACGGNAAACGCCCGTGGAGCCGACCNNAAGACCCGCGCNAGCGGGCNGGTGGCTGGGAAGCGGGAACCCGGCACGGCCACGGCCGGTCAGACCGGGGGTGCCTCGCCGAGAGGCGAGGCGGCATAGGTGATGAGCGCTATCGATCATCACGATGCAACGGGACGAGATCGCCCACGCGCTGTGCGGCTCCGTCACGACCACCATCACCGATGGATCAGTGGCAAAGATNCNCCCCCGATCTCGCGTACCGGCCTCTGTGCCGGTAACCGCCTCCCCTCCGCTCGTCCAGAACGGCGCACCCGGTCCGACCGGGGCGGCTGAGCCGGGTGGTACTGAGCCGGGGTCAGCCCAGTACCACCCGGTGCGCGCCGGTGTAGAGGTTCATCGACGTACCGCGCACGAACCCAGCGAGCGTCATCCCCGCCTCCTCGGCGAGGTCCACCGCGAGCGTCGAGAGCGCGGAGACCGCCGCGAGCGCCGGCACCCCGGCCATCAGCGCCTTCTGCCCGGAACCGACGACAGCCACCGCACCCCGACGGGTCGGTCTCATCGGCTCCGGGGCCGGCCGGGACCGCGAAACGGCCCCGGCCGGTGGGAGGATTCGTTCCCTCAGTAGTTGACGCGAGTCCAGCTGAAGACGCCCGGGGCAGCCGGGTTGATCGTGAGCTTCAGGTAGTCGTTCGCCTGAGCGCTGCCATCGACGACGACGCGGGTCACGTTGGGAGCCTGCAGGGTCTTCGGGGCCAGCGGGTGGATGCCGTAGAGCGGGTCCGTGCTCGTGAACGGGTGGTCGACCCGGAAGTTGTGCGAGTCACCCTGCAGGATGAGCACCGGCTTACCGAAATGCTCGGCGAGGGTCCCGATCCGCTTGACGATGGGATCGAAGCCACTCAGCCCGTCTCCACCGGCGGCCAGCGCGCTGGTGTCCCACATATCGGCCTGCATGAGCAGCGCGACCCCCGGCGCCCCGGTCCGGCGTGCGACGTTGAACGCCTCGTTGATCCACTCAAGGTCCGCGTCAAGCCTGGTAGAATACTCTTTCCGCTGCTCCGCGGACAGCGGCGTCACCCCGAACCACGGGACGAGGTCGTTGTTGCTGCCCTGCACGTTAAGTGTCGAGAAAACCACACCGGACTGGGTCCACATGGTGTTCTCCACGAAGGGCGCGTAGGCCGGGTCCGCGGATTCGCTGGTGACCTGCCGGGCGTTCACGCCGAGGGTCCGGCCTGGGACAGGGAAGAACACCTGACGCAGTTTTCCGAGACGTTCGAGAGGATTGTAACCACCGTTGTTCGCGCGGTGGCAGTCGGTCCACTCGTTGTCGCCGGGGGTGTAGACAAAAGGATCCTGGAACTGGTCGAAATCCGACTTGATGGTGGCGAAGTACGAGTCCGAGCAGACGCTGCTGCCGTTCTTGATATCGCCGAGATGCGCGACCAGCGAAACGTCGGGATCGGCGTTGATCTTGCCGATGTCGGTGGGAAACTCGGCGATCTTGGCGGCGCCGTAGGGGATGTCGCCGATCACGGCGATCGTAGACGGAGCGGTCCCGGTCCCGGCGCCGAGCGGGGTGGCCGCGTTCGCCGAGATCGGGATCGACACGGACGCGGTCAGCGTACCCACGGCCAGTGCCAACAAAAGCCTGCGGTGCCGCATTGCCGGGCTCCTTCACCACGAGGACCGCACGGTTCTTTTCCGGGGACGGCGATTCATCGGGCCGACGGCCCGCCACCCGCACTCCGGACGTCCGGAAGCTATCGGGTCGACCGGAACGCCCCCGGAAGGGGTGATGAACCTTCACCCACGGCCAGCACAACACGGGTTACCCTACCCCTGCCATCTCGGCCGCTGAACACCGGCGGCCGGCGACGGGAGTCGATCGAGGGAGGCACCGATGGAGGCAGGGGCATCCCCTCCCCCGCGGACCGAGCGGACCGAGCGGACCGAGCGAGAATGTCGGCGCGTCGAGGAACGGGGGCTGTGGTTCGACGAGCTGGAGACCGACGTCGTCTACGTCCACCGGCCCGGGCGGACCGTGAGCGAAGCCGACAACACCCTGTTCAGCACGCTGACGATGAACACCCAGGCGCTGCACCTCGACGAGGCATGGAGCACGACCCAGACCTTCGGCACTCGGCTGGTCAACAGCATGTTCACCCTCGCGACGCTGGTCGGCCTGTCGGTGAGCCGGCTGACCCAGGGAACGACCGTGGCCAACCTCGGATTCACCGAGATCCGCTTCCCCGCACCGGTGTTCCCCGGCGACACGCTCTACGCCGAGACCGTGGTACGCGACAAGCGGCTCTCCCGCAGCCGACCCGGGCAGGGGGTGGTCACCTTCGAGCACACCGCGCGCAACCAGCACGGTGACGTGGTAGCCGTGGCGGTACGGTCCGCGCTGATGCTGCGCCGGGCGGCGGACCGGTGATCGGGCAGCTGCCCGGCCCGGCGTTGCTGTTCTGCCCCGCGGACCGGCCCGACCGATTCGCCAAGGCGGCCGCCGCGGCCGATGGGGTCATCCTCGATCTGGAGGACGGCGTGGCGGCGGCGGACCGGCCGCGGGCACGGCGCGCGTTGCGGGAGAGCATCCTCGACCCACTGCGGACGATCATCCGGATCAACCCCGCCGGGACCGCCGACTACGACGAGGACCTGCGCGCCCTCGCCGACACGCCCTATCCCGTCGTCATGCTGGCCAAGACGGAGTCCGCCGAGCAGGTCGCCGCCGTCGGGCCGCGCCGGGTCGTCGCCCTGTGCGAGACACCGCGCGGCGTGCTCGCCGCGGCCGAGATTGCGGCCGTTCCCACCACCATCGGCGTCATGTGGGGCGCGGAGGATCTCGTCGCCGCGCTGGGTGGCCGGTCGAGCCGGGACGAGGCCGGCCGCTACCGGGGCGTCGCCCTGCATGCCCGGGCGAGCGTCCTGCTGGCAGCCGGAGCGCACGGGCGGGTCGCCGTCGACTCCGTGTACCTGGACATCGCCGATGTCGACGGCCTCGCGGCCGAGGCTCGTGACGCCGTCGCGAGCGGCTTCGCGGCGAAGGCGTGTATCCACCCAAGGCAGGTCGCGGCCGTGCGGCAGGCGTTCGCGCCGTCCGCCGACGAGGTGGCGTGGGCGCGGCGGGTACTCGACGCGGCGACGCACTCCGCCGGCGTGTTCTCCTTCGAGGGACGGATGGTCGACGCGCCCGTCCTGCGCCACGCCGAACGCACCCTTGCCGCCACCGAGCATGATCCTGCTGTCGCCGTCACAGACNCNCCCGCCGATCAGCGGCGGCGCCAGGACCTACCACGATCTGTGGATAACCCGGCCCGGCATGGCCCACCCCGGCCTGGCCGGGGAAACATGGAGGGTTGAGTACGGTCTGGCGGCGTCAGACCGTACTCAACCCTCCACAACTCTGCGTAGAGAACTCTGGTCAGCCGGTCGAGGTGAGCGCGGCGACGAGAGAGGNGTCGTGAGTCGCGGTCCGGAACCGGGAATCGTCGAGCACCCGCAGGAGGAAGGGCACGGTCGTGGCCACGCCCGGTCCCTCGATGCGCAGCTCTGACAGGGCCGAGCGCATCCGCCGGACCGCGCCGTCGCGATCCGGCGCCCAGGCGACCACCTTCGCCAGCAGGGAGTCGTACCGGGTCGGTATCCGGTAGCCGGGGTGCGCGTGGCTGTCCACCCGGACGAAGGGCCCGCCGGGGAAATGGCACTCCGTGAGCGTTCCGGGCGCGGGGGCGAATCCCCGGACCGGGTCCTCGGCGTTGACGCGGCACTCGATCGCGACGCCGCGCGGGACGACCGCGTCCTGGGTGAGGTCGAGTTTCTCCCCCGCGGCGATCCGGAACTGCTCGGCGACGAGGTCGATGCCGGTCACCATCTCCGTCACCGGATGCTCCACCTGCAGCCGGCAGTTGACCTCCATGAAGTAGTACGCACCGGCCGGGTCGACCAGGAACTCGACGGTGCCCGCGCCGACGTAGCCCGCCGTGGCGACCCCGCGCAGCGCGGCCCGCCCCATCTCCTCGATGAGGTCCGCGGGCAGGCAGGGCGCCGGCGTCTCTTCGATGAGCTTCTGGTGGCGCCGCTGCACCGAGCAGTCCCGGGCCCCCAGGTACACGCCGTTGCCGTACTGGTCGCAGAGCACCTGGATCTCCNCGTGCCGGGCCGAGGGCAGGTACCGCTCGACGTACACCCGCCCGTCGCCGAAGACGGCCTGCGCGCCAGCCCGGGTCTCGGTGTAGGCGCGCAGGAACTCCTCGGGCTGCTCGACGATGCGCATCCCCCGACCGCCGCCGCCGGCGGCGGCCTTGATGATCACGGGATAGCCGATCCTGTCGGCGAACACCTCTGCCTCGTCCGCGTGGTCGATCGCGGTGTGGCTTCCGGGCAGCAGCGGAAGGCCCGCGGCAACCATCAGCGAGCGGGCGACGGCCTTGTCCCCGAGCTTCTCCATGACCGAGGCGGGCGGTCCGACGAAGGTGATGCCCTCGGACTCGCAGACCTCCGCGAAGTCCGCGTTCTCGGAAAGGAATCCGTATCCGGGATGGATGGCGTCCGCGCCGGCGAGCCGGGCGGCCTCGATGATCGTCGGGATGTTGAGGTAGCTGCGGCCGGCGGGGCCCGGACCGATCTGGACGGCCCGGTCGGCGAGCCGGGTCACCATGCTGCCGCGGTCGTCGGCCGAGTAGACGGCGACGGTGCGCAGGCCGAGCTCCCGGCAGGTGCGCAGGACCCGCAGAGCGATCTCGCCCCGGTTGGCGATCAGGACGGTGGTGACCATCAGCCGCGGGCGTCCGGATCAATGGCGATCAGCCGTTCGCCGTACTCGACCGATGTCGCGTCGGGCTGGCACACCTCGACGATCCGGCCGGCTGTGTCCGCCTCGATGGGGATCATCAGCTTCATCACCTCGAGGATCGCGACCTGCTGCCCGGCCTTCACGGTGTCCCCGACCCGGACGAACGGCCGCGCACCGGGTTCGGGAGCGTAGTAGAAGACCCCGACGCTCGGCGCGGTGACGTAGCTCAGGCCAGCGTCACCACCGGCGGTCGACGAGTCCGCCGGCCGCTCCTCGACCGGCGCGGCCTCGCCGGGAACGGCACCACCGGAAACGGCGCCACCGGAAACAGCGCCACCGGAAACAGCGCCACCAGGAACGGAGCGAGGCGCGGGAACCGGATGACGACGCGGCGGCGCCGTCGCCTGGACGGGCTCGCGCCGGTCGTCACCGAGCTCGGCCAGGTCGGTCCAGGCCAGCTCCACGACGATGTCGCCGGCGGTCACCCGCAGGTGCGACGGCGGCCGCACCGCGTTCGCGTACAGGGCAAGGGCATGGTGCTGCACCGCGGCCAGGACGGTGTCGACGTCCGCCGCGTCGATGGCGGACAGCGGGCCGGACGCGGCGGTCGACCATCCCGGCGCCGTGCCCGGATCGTCGACCGCCCGGTTTCCGTTGGAGGAGACGGCGCCGGAGCGGCGCGCTGCCACAGTCGTGCTCATGAACTCTGCTCCCTGTGTTCGGAGTGTCCCGGGTGTTCGGAGTTGCCCGGGCGNNNNGGGGGTGACGCGCCGGCCGGCTCNCCCGCCNCCGCGCCGAAGCGACGGAAGCGCAGCCACCGCCGGTACACGAGCTCCTCCGGGCCGGCCAGTCCCAGCGTCGCCAGCGTCGCGCGCAGTGCGGCACCGACGAGCGCCGCGGCGTGGACGGGATCGGCCGCGGCACCGCCGTCAGGCTCGGGTACGACCCCGTCGACAATCCCGAGCTCCAGCAGCTGACGCGCGTCCACGCGCAGCGCCTCGGCAGCCTTCGGCGCGGCGGTCGCGTCCTTCCAGAGGATCGACGCGCATCCCTCCGGGCTGATCACCGAGTACNCCGCGTTCGCGCACATCAGCNCCCGGTCGGCGNCCGCGAGCGCCAGCGCCCCGCCGCTGCCGCCCTCGCCGGTGACGACGGCGACAACCGGAACGGGCAGCGCCCCCATCAGGCGCAGGTTCTCGGCAATCGCGACCGACTGTCCCCGTTCCTCCGCCTCGACGCCGGGATGGGCGCCGGCGGTGTCGATGAAGGTGACCACCGGCAGGCCGAGCTTGGCCGCCAGCCGCATGACCCGCGCCGCCTTGCGGTACCCGGCGGGACTGGGCATGCCGAAGTTCCGCTCGCTGAGCTCCGCGACCGTGTGCCCCTTCTGGGTACCGATCACGGCCAGCCCGACTCCGCCCAACCGGCCGAGACCGGCGACCATCGCCGGGCAGTCGGCGGAGGCCCGGTCGCCGTGCAGCTCGTTGAAGTCGTCCAGCAGAAGCGAGATCAGGTCGAGAGTGGTCGGGCGCCCGAGCGCCCTGGCCTGCCGCACGGCGTCCCAGGGATGACGGACGGGCAGGTGGAGCACCTCGGTGATCACCCGCTCGGCTCCGTCATGCCCGTCGGACAGGCCGCCCCCGGCTGTGGCGCCCTCGGCTGTGGCGCCCTCGGCCGTGGCGCCCTCGGCCGTGGCGCCCTCGGCCGTGGCGCCCTCGGCCACCTCATGAACGCCGGTGGCGACGCGCAGGAGCCGGGACAGCGCGGCCCGCAGGTCGCCACGGGGAACGATCATGTCCACGATTCCGTGGTTCAGCAGGAACTCCGCCGTCTGGAAGCCGGGCGGCAGCTTCTGGCGGATCGTCTGCTCGATCACCCGGGGACCGGCGAACCCGAGGCGGGCACCCGGCTCGGCGACGATAACATCACAAAGAGTGGCGAAGGAGGCTGCCACTCCCCCGAACGTCGGGTCGCTGATCAGTGCCACGGTGAGCACGCCCGCCTCGTCGAGCCGGCCGAGCATCTGGCTCGTCTTGGCCATCTGCATCAGCGACAGCAGGCCTTCCTGCATGCGGGCACCGCCGGAGGCGGTCACAATCACCAGCGGTGTGCGCTCGGCCAACGCCAACTCGCCCGCCCGGGTGATGGCCTCGCCGACGGCCGATCCCAGGCTGCCGCCCAGGAAACGGAAGTCCATCGCCGCGACGATCACCTCGGCGCCGTCGATGCGTCCCCGCGCGCAGACGACCGCCTCGGCCAGTCCGGTCCGCTCGCGGGCCTGGCGCACCCGGTCCGGATAGGGGGCCGAATCGGTGAAGCGCAGCGGATCGGGATCCGCGGGCACGGGCGTCGCCAGCTCGGACCATCCCGGGTCCAGCAGCTGGGCGAGCCGGCTCGGGGCCGTCAGCGGCGCGTGCCAGCCGCACTCCGGGCAGACCCGGTTGGCTGCGAGGAACCGCTTGCCATAGAGAAGGGTCCGGCATCCCCCGCACAGATGCCAGGCGAGGCGGTCCGCGGTCGACTCCGCCTCGACGGCTGGCACGGGCACGGGCGTGCCAGCGGTGGCCCCGGGCGCGGTCGTGGGCGCGGTCACCGGGCACCCGCCGTCAGAACGTACCGGTGCGCCGGCGAGCTCTCGCGCGTGGCCGGCGGTCGGTAGGCGGCAGCCCGCGCCGGCAGCCGCACCCCGGCGAACCGCANTGCCGCGGCCCGCCCGGTGTAGGCGGCGCCGAGCATCAGCTCACCCGCGACGTCCACCGCGCTGCGCCGGTCGACGTCCGCCAGGTAGCTGCCGGCCGCCCAGGTGTTGAAGGCGCCCAGGGACGGGCCGCACCAGATCTGGTAGTCGGTGATCCGGTCGGGCGCGGCGGAGATCGCCCAGCCCGAGGACAGCCCGAGATACCAGCGGAACACCAGCGCCATCCGTCTCTTCGGGTTGGCCTGCGCGCGTTCGATCTGCTCCGGGTCGCGCCGGCTGAAGTAGTCGACGGTGTCAGCCCATACCTCGTCCACGGACCGGCGCAGGACCGAACGCTCCAGCCAGTCCCGATCCTCCGCCGAAAGGTCGTCGAGGGAGTCGTGGGCGCGGTAGAGGTCGTACAGCCGGCGGCCCCGCCCGGCGAACATCGTGCCGCGGCGCAGGACCTGCACCTCGGCGCCGATCTCGAACATGTCGGAGGCCGGCGCCATGTCGATGTCGTTCGGGCCCGCCTTCGCCAGCAACGCCCGCGCCGCCGCCGACTGACCGGACTCGACGCACGCCTGGTTCACCGAACCGGTGACGACGTAGGCGGCGCCGAGCGCGAACGCGGCGAACACCGCCGATGGCGTACCGATGCCACCCGCGGCTCCCACTCTCGGCGGGCGGCGGTAGCCGAGCTCGGCGGCGATCCGGTCGCGCACCGCGATGATCTCGGGGAGCAGGACCGGGAGCGGCCGGCGGTCGGTGTGGCCGCCGGAGTCCGCCTCGACGGTGATGTCGTCGGCCATCGGCACCGTGCGGGCGAGCGCGGCCTGCTCGGCGGTCAGGGTGCCATCCGCCACCAGCGGGCGCAGCAGCGCGTCCGGGGCGGGGCGCAGGAAGAGCTCGGCCACCTCCCCGCGGGAGACCTTGGCCACCACCCGGTGCCCGACGTGTACGCCGCCAGCGCCGCCCGGCCGCAGCCCCGCGGCCCGGTAGGCGACGATCTGCGGGGTCAGCTCCAGGAACGCGGACGCCTCCACGCAGGTCACCCCGTGGCGCAGGCAGGCGGCCAGGATGGCCCGTTCCAGCTCCAGCTCGTTCGGGCTGTGGATCAGATTGCAGGCGAAGGGCGCCGGGCCGAGCTCACGGCGGATCCGCCCAAGCGCGTCGTCGATCCGGTCGGGCAGCACGCCGGCCGCCCCGTACGTGGCGAGGAAGCCCGCCCGTGCCATCGCCACGACCAGCTCCGGCGAAGCGATGCCGTTCGCCATCGCGCCGGTCATGTAGGGCTGACGCACCCCGTAGTCGGTCAGGAAGGACGCGGCTCCCAGCCGCTCGGGGCGGGCCGGCGGCGCCACAGCCAGCACCGTCGCCCCCGCCGCGCGCAGGCTCGCCGGGTCGTCGGTGGCCGCGATCGCGCCGCCCTGTTCGCTCACCACGACGCAGGGCGCGTCCAGCCGGGCGAGCAGGTCGTGGATCTCCTGGGCGGATCGCGCGAGCCGCGGCCCGCCCGATCCAGGGCGCGGCGTCGCCGGCGCGCCACGGACCGTCGTTGTCGTCGTCACCATGATTGCGCTCCTCTACCGCGCGCTTCGGCGGCGATGTCGGTCAGTCCGTAGATACGCATACCGGGTTTCCAGACGCTGGCGTCCGCGACGACCCGTGCCCGGGCACCGTCGCGGCGGACGTCCTTGATGTGGACCTCCAGCGTCATCTCCCCGTCATCCGGGCGGATCTGGCCGCGGTAGCGCCAGCTCATCGGCAGCCCGGCCGGCACGACGAAGACCGGCTCGACGAGGTCGTCGGTCAGGCCCTCCTGGACCATCCACTCCTGCAGCGCCTGGATGACGGCCTCGACACCCAGCGAGCCGGGCATCACCGGGTCGAGCCAGAAGTGCCGCGCGAAGAACCAGTCGTCCGGGCTCGTGGGGCGGACGGCGTGCAGGTAACCGCGGCCGAAGTCGCCGCCGCCGTCCACCACCGTGATCTGGTCGAGCAGGGCCATGGCGCCCTGGGCGCACAGCGGCGCGTTCGCGGCCCGCCGGGCGGCCACGTCGATGGNCCGCCGGTCCGCCTGCGCCGGGTTGGTGCGTTCCAGCCAGGTCGGCACGAACGCGCCCTGATCGAGACCGTTCTGGTTCGCCAGCGTCCGCTGGGTAAAGAAGCCGAACAACGACTCACCGACGTAGAACGGCTCGCCGTCACGGTCATCGCCGTCACGGCCGGACCCNTGCGATCCGGATCCGTCGACCGGCACGAGGAACAGCTCGTACTGGAAGTTCTGCAGGATCGCGCCGCTGAGCACGGTCGTGGACAGCAGGGTCGAACGCTGCCGGATGGTGCGTCCCGCCAGGTCCACCTCGCGCCGGACGGTCGCCGTGCCGTCGAGGTTGCGCAGGACGTAGTCGTTGGCCGGGTCGGTCAGGGTCGCACCCAGGTAGTAGCCCAGCAGGAGCGCCGACTGTAGCGATGTCTCCATGTGCACGATGTTCGGCATCGTCGGGCTGGGGCTGTCGGTGTAGTACCAGGAGTCCGCCGGCGAGTCGTACTCGGTGATCATCGACGCGCCGCCGCTGAGCTGACCGCGCGCGCCGTCCACCCGCATGACCCGGTCCACCAGCCGCAGGCCGCCGCCGGGCAGCCGGCAGACCGTCCGGCCCGCGGCGGAGGCGAACTCGGGACCGAGCGCGATGGCGAGGTCGCCGCGCGCCGCGTGGAACATCTGCAGCTCACCGAGCAGCGCCGACTCTCCGGTCGCGCCNACGCGGCCGAGGAAGGCCGGCAGGACGCCGCCGTGCGCCGGACCCACGGGGGTGCCCGGACGTTCCCGCACGGCCAGGGCGATCCCGCGGATCGTGGCGACCGGCCCGTGGGCGTCCCGCAGCTCAATGTCACCGCGCAGCCAGGGCCGCGGCACCAGGTCGATGTCGGTGACGGTCAGCACGAGCTCCAGACCGGCCTCGACGGCCGGCCCGGCACCGTGGCCGGGCGCGTGGATCTCGATCGACAGCCGGCCGAGCCCGTCGGGGAGTTCCAGCCGCTCGTCGGGCAGCGCGACGTCGAGGTGCGCATCCGCGATCACCAGGTGCAGACCGGCGGCCATCGCGAACACACTCACCGCCTGCCAGGAGGCGGTGAGCGCCGCGATGGCCAGGTGGGTCGGATCGGGCTGCCCGTCGTGCTCCACGCGGCCGGTCAGCCGGCTCACCGAGGCCCGCAACTGGCCCCGGCCGGCCGCGCCGCCCCGCGGCGCGAGCTCCGGCACGGCGGCCAGCGGACCGCCGGGGGCGAGCCGCACCGACGGGTTCACCCCCCGCTGGTCGTAGCGGGCGCCGAAGACGCCGGCAACGTCACCGCGCGTCAGCCGGTCCAGGTCACCGGCGTCGAGGGTGGTGCGGGTGGTACGGCCGGGCAGTTTGAACGCGTCCTCCGTCCAGCCGCGCGCGCCCCGGGAGCCGGAGGCAGCACCCGCCGGCTCCAGGGCGGCGAAACCGGGCGGGTTCCCCGGCGCTTCGATGCCGGCGAACCCGGCAGCCCCGGCGAGACCGCCATGGCTCGCGCCGTCCCGCGCGAGCCACCGGAACACCCCGCCGAGGACCTCCAGGAGCACGTCGGGGCCGCGGGTGACCCGCAGCGCAAGTGTGACCTCCGCCGTGGCCGGGTCGAACCCGCCGGGGGCCCCGATGCGGGTGGTGGCCTGAACACGCAGCTCGTCCCCGACCCGGGGCAGCGGTCCGCTGGTCACCAGAGCCGCCCGGGTCAGCACCCAGTGCCCCCCTCCCCGGGGTGCCAGGTGCGCCGACCCGCGCAACACCTCGTCCAGGGCCTGGCGGACCACGGCGGGCAGCGACACCCAACCGTCGATCGCCGCGGCGTCCCGGGCCACGACGGTGACATCCACCGTCAGCTCGGCAGGCGCCGTGATCTCGACGGGGGCGATCGCGGGAGCGGGCCGCGGCGGAGTGCCGGGCGCCGAGGCACCCGCGTGCCCGGGGAGCCCCGTATCGTGGCAGGCCGGCCGGTCCACCGCCGGGGTGCCCCATCCCGGCCCACCCCGACCACGATCACCCACGGCGGCCGGAATCCGGCCGCCGGGCGGTGCGATGGCGGCCATCGCGGCCAGCGCCCGGTCGGCCAGGGCGGCCTGCGTGCGCATCGCCGAGGCGTGGGCCGCGACCACCGAGGCCCGCAGCCGACGCAGGGTGGCCGTGGCGTCGTCGACAGCCGGGGCGGCTGCCGTACCCACAGCAGCCGTGTGGCCCACGCCGCTCAGGACGTCCGCGCCGCGGGTGGCTGCCGTGATCTCCCTGCCCCCGTCGGCGTTGTCCTCCTCGCCCCCCTCGACATCGCCCCCCTCGACGTCGCCCCCCTCGACGTCGTCAGGGCGGTGGGTGCCGCCGGGCCGCGCCTCGAACTCCGGGCCGGCCTGCATCGCCGCCCAGACGGCGGCGTCGGTGGGCTCGCCGTCGAAACCCAGCCCGTCCTGCGTCGCCTCGACCGTGATGGTCATCGTGATCCCTCCCATCGCCCGTGCAGTGCCTGGTCTTTCGGCCACCGACCGGACCTCATGCCCGGTCACCCGACTGCCACCGCTGCGCCCCCTGACGGATCAGATCCGCCATGTCCGGGGTGCCGACGAAGGTGAAGTCGGACAGGCGCTGCAGCACCCGTCCATCCGGGGTGTGGGCGGTCACGGTCACCGTGACCGTCATCGGGCCGGGTCGGACGTCGTCGACGACCACGATGAACGTCTCGTTGGCCGGCAGCGGAGCGAAGAACTCCGCGTGCCCGATCTCGATCGGCAGGGCACCCACCTCGTTCAGGGTCCACCGGGCGAGCACGCTCCCGGCCGCGGCGAGGATGTCGCACAGGACCGGGCGGTGCAGCGCGCCCGCGAACGCGCCGCCGGCGAAGGGCAGTTCCGGCAGGCGGCACTCAGCCACCAGACGGCCCGGCTCCCGCACGAGCAGGCGCCGGATGCCCCGCATCAACGGCCCGTGGATGAGCAGCCCGTCGGTGTAGACCCAGGCCGCGTCCTCGCCCTGCTCGCCGAGCCGGTAACCATCGGCGGGCCAGCCCGGGGCGGTCGGGGCGGCCCCNGCGGCCTTGCCGACCTCGGTGACCTCGGCGAGCACGAGGGTGCCCGCGTAGTGCGAGGTCGGCAACGCGCCGCCGCTGTCCCCGCGAACGGTCGCGGACACCGTCACCGGCCCGCCGTCACGCCCGTCACCGGGCCCACCGCCGGTCCCGTCGACGGGCCGCGCGTCGAGCCAGTAGTCCCGCAGGTGCGCCCCGTCGAACACGATCCCCTTGTGCACGATGAAGTTCCGGACCTCGACGACCTGACGCCCGGGCAAGGCTCGTTCGACCCCGTTGACCAACCAGCCGAGACCGGCGGTGGCGGGNAGCACCGGGGCCGGCCCGATCTGGTGCTGGTCGATGACCGTCTCGGTGTCCATAGCCGCTATCGAACGGTGCGCCACGAACGCGGCGGGCGCCGTGCCACCCGCGGCCCGCGCGAGCGGAGCGGATCCACCGATGAGGACCGCGCCATCCGCGCCGTGGCCGTCGACGAGTTCCGCGACGAAGCGGCGCGCGCCCTCGTCCGGCGGCAGCAGCGTCACGCCCCGGGAGCGGAAGAGCTCCCGCAGGTCGGCCGTGACCATCCCGCCGTCCCAGGCGCCCCAGTTCAGGGCGACCACCCGGCCGGTGAGCCCGGTCCGGGCCCAGGCCGCGACCCTGGTCAGCGCCTCGTTGGCCGTGGCGTAGTCGGCCTGCCCCGGGTTACCGAAGACACCGGCGACCGAACCGAACAGCACGAGATGACGCAGCGGTGCCCCCTCCAGCGCCGTGAGCACGGAGCGCAGGCCGGCGAGCTTCGGGGTGAGCACCGACCGGATGGCCGGGACGGTCTTGTCCGTGAGCATCGCGTCGGCGAGAGCGCCGGCGCCGTGCACGACGCCGGTGACCCGGTCACGCCAGGGCGCGAGCGCCGCGGCCGTCGCCACCGGATCCGAGGCGTCCACGGCCTGGTAGTGGATCCGCGCGCCGGTCGCGGCAAGGTCACCGAGGGTGGCCCGCACCTGCCGGACGGCGATCACGGCGGCAGCCGCGGCATCGACGTCGGGCAGCCGCACCTTGCGTCCCTCGGCACGGGCCCCGGCGAGATACGCCGCCTTGAGGCCGTCATCCTCGACTCCGGCCGCCCAGCCCGGCTCCTCAACCAGATTCGTGCGTCCGAGCAGGACGAACTCGCAGGAGGCGCGGCGCGCCAGCTCCTCGACGCAGCGCGCGGTCACTCCGCGGGCTCCGCCGGTCACCACCAGGACGTCATCCGGGCCCACCGGGGGCCGGAGCGTCGCCGGGGAGGTCGTCCCGGTCACCCCGGCCGCCTCAGCCACCCCGGCCGCCTCAGCCACCCCGGTCACCCCGGTCACCCCGCCCTGGACATACTCGACGGACCAGCGGCGTCCCTCGGGATCCAGACCGACCTCGACGACGTCCCGGGCGGAATCGACGGCCTCCGCCAGGACGGCCGCCGCGAAGGTGTCGTCGTCNAGCGCCGGATGGACGTCGACCGACCGGCAGACCAGCTCAGGTGCCTCGAGCGCGACGGTCTTCACCAGCCCGGTGATCCCCGCGGTGACCGCCCCGGCTATCGAGGACCCGCCCCGATGGCCGAGCAGCCCGTCGACCCGCGTCACCGTTAGGAAGGCCGCGCGCCGGCCCGCCGAGGCCGCCGCCCGCAGTGGTACGACGAGCCCCTTCGTGGCCAGGATGGCGTCGGCGAGCCCACGCGCGGCGACGTCGAAGTCGGCCAGCCCGGTGGCGCCGATCCCGGCTCGATCGTCCTCCCCGGCGCGGTCCGGCTCAGCCCCGGATCCGGCGCCCGGTGATGCCGGAGCGCCGAGGGCGAGCAGGCAGAGGTCCAGGCGGACCGATCCGGCGACAGCCGCGAGCGCCGCCTCGACCGCGGCGCCATCCCAGCCGAGGAGGCCGGCGGTGTCGGAACCCGCAAGGGACCCGATCGCGATCCGCTCGACCGAGATGCCGCGCTCCCTGAGGTGGCGGACCAGCGCCACACCACCGGCGTCACCGACCTCGATCACGAGCGCGCTGGGCTGGACGCCGAAAGGATCGTCGAGCGGGTCTACGGCCGGCAGAAGGCGCGGCACCGCGCGCAGCCGCTCGATGGGCGCCTCGGTCGGAACGGGGTGCGGCGCCGATGCAGTCGCCGTGGGCATCGACGCCGCCGTCTCAGTAGCGGTGGGCGGGGTCGACTCGGGTGCGGCGCTGGCCGGCGCGGTCAGGCCCAGGCCATCACGCAGGAACGAGGCCACATCCNCCAGCGTCCGCATCTCCGCCGCCCGCTCCGGACCCACCGCAGGAACACCCGGGAACCGCTCCTGCAACGACCCCAGAATCTGCACCCGCTTAATCGAATCAACCCCCAGATCCGACTCCAACGCCATCGACGGCTCCAGCACATCCACCGGATAACCCGTCTTCNCCGCCNCCNCCNCCGCCNCCGCCGACTCAATAACCGACACGTCGACGCCCGCCGGCGGCTCGGCCGTCGCCGGCTGGGCAATCCCAGCGGTGGCCGGCTGCGACCCCACGGTCGCCGGGGCCGCGGATGGGACGGTCACCGGAGGCACGGATGGGACGGATGGGACGGATGGGACGGTCACCGGAGGCACGGGCGGGGCAGCCGCGATCGCNCCCGCCGGACGCCCGTTACTGTTCCCGGTGCTGGGGATCGGAAGCGGGACGGCCGGCAGCCCGGGCGCCGGGATTCCCGGCGTACGCAGATCGCCCGCCGTTCCCCGTCCGTACAGGTCCGTCGGTTCCGTACCGGTGGTGAGCGCGCCGCCCGGCGCCCCGCCGGCCGCGAGCCCGCCGGCGCCGTGGCCGCCGACGCCGTGGCCGCCGACGCCGTTGCCCTGGCCGCCGACGCCGTTGCCGTACTCCAGGTCGGTCAGGGACGCCAGGATCTCGTTGACCCGGATATGGGCCTCACCCACGGCCAGGCTCTGCCGGGTCACAGCGTCGGCAGCGGCCCGGATCTCCTGACCCGCCCCATTGTCCGCGGGGGCCGCGCGAAGGACCTGCACGAGGCCCTCGGCGACCCGGAGCTGGGTGTCGAGGAACTGGGAGTGCAGGGCCAGATGGTCGCGGGCGACCTCGCTGATGCCGGCGACCTCACCGGCGCTCGGGGCCGGGGCCGCCAGGGTGGCTGCCGCCGGAGCAGGCGCTACCGGAGCAGGCGCTACCGGAGCGATGGCCGTCGGGACGGGTACCGCCCGGGTGGGCGCCGGTGCCGGCTGGGTGGGTACTGGCCGGGTGGGCGCCGGTGCCGGCTGGGTGGGTACTGGCCGGGTGGGCGCCGGTGCCGCTTCGGGGACGCGCCGCTCGGTGGCGGTCGGGACGTTTTCGAGCGCCGCGGCGGCCGACTCTCGCGGCCGGACGGCCGCGGCGGCCGCGAGCGTGACCAGCGCGTCGGCGTAGGCGCGACGGCGAGGCTCCGAGACGTAGTCCGCCCCGGTCAGCGCAACCGTCATCCCGGTCGGCTGCACCTGCTGCGGCAGCGGGGCCGTATAGCGGTTGAGCCCGCTGAGCTCGACGCCGAGCACCGCGAGGCGCACGGCCGCGGTCATCAGAGCCACCGCGCCGTCGCCGTCGCGACCGGCGTCGGTGGGGATCGCCACGACATCGTCGCCGAGGGTGCGCCGGACCAGACCGGTCAGCACCTGGCTCGGCCCGATCTCGACAACCACCGTCGCGCCGTCCGCGTGCAGGGCCTGCAGCCCGGCGACGAACTCGACGGGGTTGCCCAGCTGCCGGGTGAGGACCCGGCGGTTCTCGGCGGGGTCGTCGCCGTACCGGGCGCCGGCGGNGTTGGCGTGCACCGGCACGGCCGGCGATCCGATTTCGGTGACGTCCACCGCGGCGGCGAAGTCGTCCACCGCGTGCCCGACGAGCGAGGTGTGGAACGCCGCGGCCACGGAGATGCGCCGGGCGTCGAGCCCGTTCGCGGTGGCGGCGGTGACGAACTCCTCGACGGCGGGCGTCGGACCACCAACGACGACCTGGTCGGGGGCGTTGTGGTTACACACGACCACGTCCGGGTGCGCGGTCAGCAGCTCGGCGACCGCGTCGCGGTCGGCGCGGACGGCGGCCATGGTGCCGGGGTCGAAGCCGGGTTCGTCCGGCGGGGCCATGGCCTGGCCGCGACGCCGGGCGAGCCGGAAGAAGTCGGCGTCGGCGAGGGAACCGGCGGCCCACAGGGCGGTCAGCTCCCCGAAGCTGTGGCCGAGCAGGCTCACCGGGCGCAGTCCCAGCTCCCGCAGGAACCGGAACTGGCCGACGGAGAGCGCACCGATCGCGGGCTGCGCGTACTCGGTGCGCGTCAGGTTCATCTCGTGGTCGGCACGGTCGCCCGGATCGAAGCTCGGCGGCGGGAACACCGCACGGGCGAGCGTGAGCTCGGCCCCGGCGAAGGTGGCGTTCGCCGCGTCGAAGGCCTCCCGCACCGGCGGGATCTCGACGGCGGCGGTGAGCCCCATGTCGACGTACTGGCTGCCCTGGCCGGCGAAGACGACGCCGACGCGGGGCTGCTCGGCCGCCTGCCGGCGGTAGTGCACCCCGGCGGGATGCGACCATTCGGCGGCGTCGGCTCGCGCCGCGAGCTGCTCGATCGCGATCGCGCGCAGGCGCTCCGCCTCGGCGCCGGTGCGCGCGACGAACCCGACCCGCGCGGCGCTGCCCGGGATGCCCGTGTCACCGTTCGGTTCGGCCTGTCCGCGCACCAGGTCGAGGAGCTCCGCGGGCGTCGCGGCATGCCACAGGTGGGCGCGGACGGCACGGTGCGTCGCCCGGGCGGCACGCTTATCGGCGTCCGGGCGTGCCGTGTCGGGGGTCTCCTCCAGGACGACGTGGAAGTTGGTACCGCCGAACCCCATGGCGGAGGCGGCCGCCCGGCGCCGCCCCACGTCCGGGTCGAGCACCCAGGGCCGGGTGCGGGTGCTGAGGTAGAAGGGCGAGCCCTCCTGGGCGAGCGCCGGATTCGGTTCGCGGACGTTGATCGTGGGCGGCAGCACCCGGTTGTACAGCGACAGCGACAGCTTGATCAGGCTGGCCGCGCCGGCAGCGCCCTTGGTGTGCCCGATCTGCGACTTCACACTGCCGATCGCCGCCCGGCCCGGGCGTGCCCCGGCCTCGGCCAGGACGGCCCCGAGCGCGGACAGCTCGGTGGCGTCACCGACGGCGGTACCGGTGGCGTGCGCCTCGAACAGCTCGACGGACGCCGGGCTCACCCCGGCGTCCGCGTAGGCCCGGCGCAGCGCGCGGACCTGGCCCTCCGCGCGCGGCGCGTAGACGCTCTTGAACCGACCGTCGCTGGACGACCCGAGACCCCGGATGACCGCGTAGATCCGGTCCCCGTCGCGCTCGGCGTCGGCCAGCCGCTTGAGCGCCAGCATCCCGATGCCCTCGCCGACCAGGGTGCCGTCGGCGCCGGCGGCGAACGGCTGGATGCGGTCGGACTTGGACAGCGCCTGCGTCTTCGAGAAGCACATGTAACTGAAGATCGAGTTCTCGGTGTCACAACCACCGGTGATCATGAGATCGGCACGGTGGTCGATGAGTTCGGCGATGGCCCCGCGGACGGCCGTGAGCCCACTCGCGCACGCGGAGTCGACCGTGTAGTTCGTGCCTCCGAGGTCGAGCCGGTTGGTGATCCGGCCGGAGACGACGTTGCCGAGCAGCCCGGGGAACGAGTTCTCCTCCCACGGCGGGAACGCGAGCGAGAAGGCCTCCGAGACCGCGGCGGTTTCGGCCTCGTCGAGTCCCGCGGCGCGCACGACCTCGCGCAGGACCGGCGTCTCCAGCCGGGCCGCCAGCGGGTGGGCCATCGTGGTGGGGCCGGCCATGCCCAGGATGACCCCGGTGCGCTCGGAGTCGTACCATGCCGATCCCGGTGCGCCCGCGTCGACGAGCACATCCCGCGCGACGATCAGACTGAGCAGCTGCACGACCGCGGTCACGTCCAGCAGGTTGGGCGGAAAGCCGAACTCCACCGGGCTGAACGCGACCTCGGGGAGGAAGCCGCCCCGGCGCGCGTAGGTACGGTCGGGCACCGTCGCATCCGGGTCGTAGTAGTCCTCCGGGCGCCAGTGCGTCGACGGCACCTCGGTGACGCAGTCGACGGCGTCGATGACGTTGCTCCAGTACTCCCGCACGTCGCGCGCCATCGGGAACAGTCCGGCGAGCCCNACGATCGCGATCGGGTTGTTCGCGAGTCGTCGGTCGTCAGGGCGGTCGGACTCGTCCACGTGCTTCTCCCCTTTACTGGCCGGCAGGTCACCACCGCGTGCGGCGGGACCCTGATATGTCGGGCGTGGTGCCCTGATATGTCNGGCGTGATGTATCCGGCGGNGNNNTNNANNNGNGANNNATTGGGAACCGGTTCACCGGAGCGGACCGGCCGGTCCGCCGGAGAGCCAGACGGCCGGCGGGTTGTTCCGGAACAACGTTGTCCCGGAACAACGTTGTTCCGAAGCACTGCCGCAGGTCTTCGTGGCCGTGACAGCGAACCGCGAGGCCTGGCGACAGTTTACTCGTATCCGATCCGCGCGGGCATCCTGGAACCAGTGTCATCGACGTCCTGTTGTTCCGCAAGAACAACCTGCCGAACACTCGATCGGCCGAGGCAANCGCCGCGACGGTGCGTCGTGAGATGCTTCACTCCCGATCCACTCGACGTCGGGTCAGAATACGTCGAGAGGCCGGTCAACCGAACAGGGTCAGGATGGAACCGGAACCGGAATCCGGGGAGCCGGGCGCGACAGGACTTCGCGCACCAGATCCGCAAGGAGACTGGCGACGAATTCGTATCCGGCCGCGTTGGGATGATAGTCCCCGGGATTCCACAGTTGAGAGTCGTGGGCGCGGTCGACGTGATCGAAATCGACGAGGAGAATTCCGTGGTTCGCCGCGGTCGAGCGGACATGGTCGTTCGCCCGCTCGATCCTGGAGCGGAGTACGTCCAGGATCGCCGGCGGCGCCGAGAGCCTGGTGGTGAGGTCCGGAAAGGTGAAGGTGAACGCGGTGGTTCCCGGGACCGCGAGAGTCGCGACTAGGTGGGTGAAGTTTTTTTCGAACCTGTCCTGCGAGTAGTCCGCGAGCAGGTCGTTGCTGCCCGCGGCGATCCCGACGAGGGCCGCCGGGGCGGAGGCGGCGACGTCGAGCTGCGTGTCGATGACATCCTGCGTCGTCGCGCCGTTCCGCCCCAGGTTGAGAACGCGACTGCGCGGAATACCCAGAGCCGCGGCCATTCTGGGCGCCCAGCCGATCCAGGCGCCGTCGGGAGCCGGGTCACCGCGGCCCTCGGCGAAGCTGTCGCCGACCACGGTGAGCATCGGCGACGGCGTCGGACCGCCGATGATCGGTCGACTGTCCATTACACGGCCGCCGCGGCCAACATGATGGACTCGACGTTCTCCGGCGCGAGAAAGACCGACGACGGCACGACACCCGCGATCATTCCGAAGAACTGCGCCCGCGCCGTCTCGTTGTTCGGCAAGGCCCGCCACAGCGCCACGAGGTGCGGCGGGAAGTTCAGCTCGCCCAGCGTCGTGGNGAAATTGAACGCACCGGCCGATTCCTCGTCGCGCAACCGCTGATACTCGGCGAGGGCCTCGTCCATGGGCCGGTCGCCACGCAGCGCCTGGTCCACGTGCTCGGTCAACAGGTCCGCGCAGCGGAAGGCGTCGGTGATGCCCAGACCGGTCACCGGGTCCTTGTGGTAACCAGCGTCTCCGGTCAGCGCCCAACCCGGACCATAGGACGTGCGGTAGTAGTTGTCCGGATAACGGATTCCGTAGTAACGGTCCTCCTGGACGCCATGGCTGTCGAGATCCTCGGCGAGCTCGGGCGCGACGCTGCGGAAGGTCCGGCGCAGGCTCCCGTCGATATCGGCGCGGAACTCCTCGAAATCCTCGAGGTTGCGCATCGCGGTGACGAGGGTGAGCCCGTCATGGGTGGGCCAGCCGGCGCACTGCTCGTGGTCACCGAACCGGCTGTGGAACTGCCAGTCCAGCCCACTGAAATAGGAGTAGTAGATGAAGCTGGCCGCCGGCACGACCTTGTAGAAGTCGGCTCCCACCAGGTCGGCCACGACGGAGTTGCGGCCGTCGGCGCCCACGACGAGAGTGGCCCGCTCCTCGACGACGGCTCCCGTGGCGTCCCGGCCCACGANCCCCGCGNCCGTGCCGTCGTCGTGACGGATCAGATCTCGGACCGAGAAGCCCNCCCGGACTTCGACNCCCGCCGCGACCGCGCCGTCGAGCAGGAGCTTGTCCAGCACGATGCGGCGCGGCGCCATCGAGAACGCCAGCCCGTCGACCGGATCGGCGAACCCGCGGATGACCACACCGAGGTGGGACACCGTCATGTCGGTGATCGGCCGGCAGTTGGTCGCCGTGAGTGCGTCGAGCAGCCCCCACTCCCGCAGACGGAGCAGTGCGGCCTNCTGAAGATAGTGGGTGGAGATCGTGTCGCTGGGAAAGGACACGCGGTCGACGAGCAGCACCCGGTGACCGCGCCGGGCAAGCAACATCGCCACAGGTGAGCCGGCGCAGCGCGCTCCCACGACAATCACGTCGTACATGGTCGGAGACTCCCTGAAGTATGCCGGTCAACCGATCGTTACACTGGCACGACGGGTCCCCGGCGGATGTGTTGTCGTTATCCTCCTGGGCATCCTCCTAGGCTCCCCTATATACCTGCAAGGCGTCACAAGGTGATGTAATCGCACGATAGGAATCACCAATGGCAAAGGGTTCGTAAAGTCGCCTCGAATTCATCCCGAAGAAACCTTTCCAGCGGATGCTCAGTAACATGTCTGCTCAGTCGGAGATACGATCCCCACTGGAGATGGTTCGCGAGGCGCACTTTCAGGCGAACGGTGACGCGCCACCAAATCTCGAACAACTCCGTTCCGTCATCGACACGATGGTGCCATTCTGCAACCTGACCGGGGTGCGGGTCGTCGAGCTGCGCCGGGACGGCGGCGTGGCGGAGCTCCCCAACCGACCCGACCTCCAGAACCACATGGGCACCGTGCATGCGGCGGCGCAGTTCCTCGCCGCCGAGGTCTCCGGAGCCGCGGCGTTCTCGGGCGCCCTGGCACCGAGGATCTTCAGCCTCCGCAGCTTCGTGCTGCGCGACTGCCGGATCATGTACCTGCGGCCGGCGGTCGGTCGGATCCGGGCCCACGGTTCAGTGGACATCGAGGTGGCGCACCCGGCAGCGGAGCGGACCGCCGAAGAACGCTTCGAGATCCGCGGGGGCTCGCTGCTCTACGACGACGCCGGCGCCCTCGTCGCCAAGGCGGAGTTCGACTACCGCGCCTGGTTCGACGCCTCCTGACAAGACACCTGCAGGAAAGATACCTGCAGGCAAGGCGCCGCCGGCAGCAGGAGGGCCCTGCCCGCAGGTAAAGCCCGTAACCACGGCTCTCCCTCGCCCGGGCCGGGCATCCCGGCCCGGGCGTCCTCCGCGACTTCACTGGAAGAAGTCCACAGACGTTACTACGCTCACCATCATGCCCGGCTTTCCGGCTGCGCTCACCAACCTTTATCGGACCCGCTGTCGGAAATACCGATCAGACGATCGGCGATCCGGATGGAAGGAGCGGCACGTGTCCGCAGATGCTCTTGTTCCTCCCCCGTCGGCGGCCGCCGGTGAGACCGAACCCGCGGCGGAAAGCNAGACGGAACTCGAGGTCGCCACCACTGCCGGGACGCGATTCGGCCTGCGTGTTCTTCCGCAGGCCGACGAGTCCGCGCCGGTGATTCTCCTGCTTCCGGCGATGGGGGTTCGGACAAAGTACTACACCCCCTTCGCCGAGGCACTGCGGTCGCTGGGGTACTCGGTCGTGACAACCGATCTGCGCTGGCATCACCACGGAGCCGCGGCGCTCCGGCGCTCGGCCGGCAGCCGGGGCAGCTACCAGGAGGGTGTCGAGGACGACCTGCCGACGATCACGGCGGCGACGCGGGAACGATTCCCCGGGGCGCCGCTGTTCGTCGTGGGTCACAGTCTCGGCGGACAACTCTCGATCCTGCGTGCCGCGCGGGAGGCCCCCGACAGCGGCGGGCTGAGCGGCCTGGCCGTCATCGGCGCGGGCACCTCGTACTGGCGCGTCTTCAGGCCCCTTCGTTCAGCGTGGGTCCTGGGCGGTTCCACGTTCGTCGCGGGGGTGTCGCAGCTGCTGGGCTACTGGCCCGGGCACCGGTTCGGCTTCGGCGGGCGGCAGCCCAGGGCGCNGATGCTGGACTGGGCCAGAAGTGCCCGCACCGGCCGTTACCGGCTGGCCAGGTCGGAGCCCGACCTCCTCGGTCTTCTCGGCGCGGTGACCCTGCCGGTACTGGCCATCTCCCTGGACGCCGACCATCTCGCGCCGCGCCGGGCGGTCGACTATTTCACCAGGCGGTTGACGGGCTCGGAGGTCCATCGCGTCCACCTGGACCGCACGAGTGGATCCACCCACCTCGGTCACTTCGACTGGATGAAGGAACCCGCTGTCATAGCACGCCACGTGGCCGAGTGGATCGACCTCGTCCTCGGCCGGNGCGGCACGGGCGCCCGGTGACGGGAACCGCACCGTGACGGGGTGCTCGTCGCGGTTCCGCTCACTGTCGCCATCCCTCTTGTTCGCCATCCCTCTTGTTCTTGTTCGCCATCCCTCTTGTTCGAACTTGTTCGAAGCAGCCGCTCCCCACCGTGATTCTCGCTTCCCACCGGGCAGCCCCGACCGTCCGGTTCACCACGGTTGACAGACGGCTTGTCTTCGTCTCGAAGACAGCCTGTCCATCGCACGTAGGGTGCAGTCATGTCTCCCCGTNGCTACGAGCAACGGCTGCGCACGGCTGGTGCGGACCNGACCCGCCGCCGGATCCTCGACGCGATGTACGAACAGCTGCCCCGGCTCGCGAGCGTGGAGGCGGTCGCGCGGCAGGCGGGCGTGGCCCGGTCGACGGTCTACCTGGTGTTCGGCTCCCGAGCGGGGCTGTTCGATGCCCTCACCCAGGACGTGCTCGACCGGGGCGGTTTCGCGGACCTGGTGCGGGCCGTGCAGGATCCGGACCCACTCGTTCACCTGCGCGGCGGGATCACCGCAAGCGTGCGGGTGTACGCCGGGCAGCGCGACGCCCTGTGGGCCCTGCGCTCGATGGAACAGGCGCTCGATGGCGCGCTGCAACGGGCCGAGCAGGACCGTCTCGGCGGGATGGAACATCTCGCCGAACGCCTGGCCGCCCACGGCCTCCTGCGCGTGCCGGTGGCCGCCGCGGTCGACGTCCTCTGGCTGCTTACCAGCTTCGACGCGTTCGACCTGCTCTACACCGGCCGCCGGCTGTCGGTCGACGAGGTCGCGGCCCGGCTCCTGGCGACCGCCGAGCACGCGCTGCTCTGAACCGGCACACATCCCGCTGGAGCTACCCGAAGGCGGCGATCGACCTCGTCCTCGCCCAGATGGAGACCCTCACCGAGGACTGGTCCCCCGCCGACCAGTAAAACGACACTTCTCCTTGGTCATCGAGCAACCAATGCGCTGACCGGACGAGCTGCTGCCCCCGACATTCTCCGCCTCTTACGGAGATCGATACTCCTGTACTGGACGTGTACTGGACGTGTACTGGACGATAAGAGATGACCTTAACCTTGCTGAATTCGCCGAAGTTCAAAGCCGGTAGCTTCCGCTGGAAGGCCTGGGCGGGCGAAGCCGCGTTAGTACTGGGTGGTCGCGGCCAGGGCCAGCAGAACCAGCGCGATCACCGCGGCGGTCGTGCGGATGCTGTTGAAGAAGTCCCAGCGCGCCCGCTGCTCGCGCCAGTCGGCCGGCGGAGACTCCGGCTGCCAGGTGGCCATGGCGTTGTTGATCGGAAGGTCGCCGCGCACGGTGACCAGGATGTTGGTGAGGACGCAGGCCGCCACGATGCCGGCCAGCACCGCGCAGGCCGTCGCACCGGTGACGCCGGCCGCGACCGCCAGGGCGATCGTAGCGATCAGATTTGTAATCTGCAGCAGCTTCATCATCCGCGGGTAGCTGATGTCGAACGCCTGCTTGACCATTACGTAGGGAGTGGGCGGCAGTGAATGCATCGCGGGCCGTACGGCGACCAGGCCGACCGTCAACGTGCCCGCCACCAGCCCGGTCAATACGAGAGAGATCACGACCAGCGCCGAGACCATCCGCTTCAGCTCTCCGTCCTGTGCATGTTGNGGACATACAGGTGACGAGCAGAGACCCGGGCTCGCCCCCGGGCGACTGTGGGGCTAAGGCATTCATACCGCAGACGACGGCTACCCGAAGGCTGGTTCACGAACCGCGTCCAGAATTACCGAAAGTTCCGGGTCATAGGGAAACGAGGCGGCTCTCTACCGAGCCGGTCACAGGCCCAGGTCGTTGATGATCCGGCCGAGCGGCTCGGGCGTGACGGACGGCTGCGGACTATCGACCGTGAGGCGGTTCATCCCCTCCAGGTAGATGTCCACTTGTTCCCTTTCATCCAAATAGGCGGTAAATATTCACATGGTTTTGTGGTCCGGGCATGACTGTGTGCCGCGCGGCCACTCGTCCAGGTAGCGCACCGTCACGGTGATGGTGTTACGCAGTTCCCGCCGTGGTGATGTCGACCTGCTGGTTGCGCCGCACCATGTCGACGATCCGGTTCACCGGTCCCACCACGAACAGCTCGTCCCCGGGCCGGAGCCGGGTGTGGCGTCCCGGCCGGTAGTCCGGCCCGCCACCGGGAGCCCCCTGGCCGTCCCGCTCCACGCCGCCGTCGGTGTCCGCGCCGCTGTCCAGATTCACGCCGCTGTCCAGATTCACGTCTCCGCCGGTGTCCGCGTTCGCGGCCGCGGTGATCACGGCGAGCACCCGGGTCCCGGTGGACAGCTCCCGCAGGGTCGGGCCGACCAGCCCGCCGCCGGCGTGGATGGTCATCCTGGCCACCAGGAACGGCGTGCGCTGCACGTAGAAGGTACTGATGACGTCGTAACCGAGCGCCGCGCCGACGAAATACGGCGTGGCCAGGGCGGACGCGCTGCGTGCCGTATGGATGCCGAAGCGCCGCTCGACCTCGTCGGCCATCGTGGTGTCGAAGATCCGCAGCACTACTCGCAGGTCGGGGTGGTGCGTGTCCGGGTCGGACTCCCGCATCCGGCCGCGGGACCACCCGCCGCCCCGCCGGGCGGCCCGCCGGGCGGGGCGGCGGGCCGCCCACGCCCCCCGCAACTCCTCGTGCGCTTCCCGGGCCGACAGCACGGCCTCCAGGTTCGCGACGTCGTCGCTGGTGAGCACCGCGATCGTGGCGGCATGGGCGAGGCCGGCCTCCAGCAGCGTCGAGCGGACGGTNGCGTCCCCGATGATCACGGGCACCCCACGTTCACGGGCGACGGGCAGGTACCGGTTGTTCTCGTCACGCTCGATCACCACCACATGCCGGCCCGCGCGCACCAGGCCGTTCATCGTGGCGACCCCCACCGAGCCGAGCCCGCATAGAATGACGTGGCCACGCACCGCCCCGGCCCGCCCGCGTCCCATCACCCGCTCCAACCGACGGCTGATGATGATGTTGGTAATGAACGCATAGACGACGGCGATCGACAGGGCGCCGAGCAGCATCAGTCCGATGCCGAACACCTGTAGCCACTCGTCGGCGGCGCCGAAGTTGAAGTCGCCGTAGCCGACCGTGGCCATCGTCGCGACCGTGAGGTAAAGCGCGTCCAGCGGGCCGAACTCGGCGGGNGCGGCCTCGTTGTGGTTGGCGTAGGTCAACCACAGCACGACCGTACCGACCATCATGATCGTTACTACGGCGGCGAGTGCGAACCGGAAGGGGGGGTCGAGCTCCCCACGGATCATCGAGACGATCTCCCGGAACCTGGCCACCGTGGCCCGCCAGACCCCCCGGACCCCTCCGGGCTCGCGGGGATCGCCGGGATCGCCATGCTCGGCCGAGCCGCCGGCCAGCGCGGCGAACAGCCGCGCGTCGTGCAGGCCCGCGACCGTCATGCCCCGCTCGTGGAACTCCGACAGCCGCCCGAGGAGCGTCAGCCGGTCGCCGGGGCGCAGCGAGACGTCGCGGGGCGGGCAGAGCTCGGGGAGGCGCTCCCCCGCGCGGCGCAGCGAGATCGGGGTCAGATCGCCATAGCGGGCCCGGAAGGCATGCCGGCCTATGATCGACTCCTCGATCACCGCGAAGACCTCGGCATCGGACCGTTCGTCCATCGGGAAGGCGTGCGTCACGTCCGAGCGGAGGCACGCCTCGACGAAGCTCGGCCCCGCGAGCTCGGCCCGGTTCAGCACCCGGACCTGGCTGAGCGCGTCCGCGAGCTGGTCGCCGAGCTGGCGGTTACTGATGGCCACGACGAGCCGGACACCGGGGGCCGTCTCGGCCGCGACCAGCGCCGTGCCCAGGTTGTCGAGGTCCGTCTCGTGACAGGACACGACCGCGAGCGCCGCGGCGATGCCGGCCTCGCGCAGCGCCCCGGCGCCACGGGTACTCTCCACCAGGACCCGCACGCCCCACCGCTCCACCCTGCGCCGGGTGGCGGGGGCGACCCGATCGTCGATGGCCACCACCGTCACACCCGACGCCCGGAGCTGTTCGGCCAGCCGGAGCCCCAGGTTGCTCAGCCCGCAGACAATGACGTGACCCGACGAGTCGGAACCACCCGAACCACCGAGACCACCGAAGGCGCCCGAACCTCCCGAGCCGCCCTGACCGTTGACAGCGCCATGCCCGCTGAGGGCACCATGCCCATCGAGGGCACCATGAACGTTGACGGTGCCATGCCCATCGAGGGCACCATGAACGTTGACGGTGCCATTGCCTCCGGTCACGCCGGGACTTCCAGAACCCGCTGCCATGCCACCCCCCTCCAGCACGCCGAACCGGTCCCGTCCCGGTCATGCCTCGACCGGACCATCCTCAACCGGATCGGTCCGGGGCCGATCAACACCGCTCGGCACGCCGTGGCGCACCTGGCCGGTCCTCGCCGGACCCGGCCGGGATCGGGCGCGCCACAAGGGGAACAGGCACCGCGCTGAGGTGGGGTATGGGGACTCGTCCGCTGCCGCCAGTTTGTCATACCGGCCCGCGGCGACGGCCGGGCACGGACCCGGTGGGCGGATCCGCCGCCTCCGATAGTCTTTTCCACCGGTAAGTGGCAAAACGGTTCGGATTCGGCTACCCAGGCAGGGCGGAGAGCAGCAGTGAAGGCGAACGAAACTACTCTGGGTGAACTCCTCCAGGGTCAGTGTCAGTACGTCGTCCCGTTGTATCAACGCCCCTACAGCTGGGAACGCGCCAACCTGCGGCAACTCTGGGCCGACATCACGAGCGTGGCCGCCGCCGGTCCAGCGGCAACACACTTCCTGGGTTCGCTGGTTCTCGCGCCGAGCCCGTCAACCACGCCGGCCGGAGTGGCGATCTGGCTGGTGGTAGATGGTCAGCAACGGCTGACGGCGCTGAGCATCCTGCTCTGCGCGATCCGCGATCATGTCCGAGATGACGATCAGATGCTCGCGGCGAAAATCGACGATCTGTACCTCATGAACAGGTACGCGGCCGGAACCGAACGTTACACCCTGTTACCGACGCGAGCCGACCGGACCGCCTGGACCGCTCTCGTCGAGCGGTCGCCGGAGGCAGGAGGCCGGGCGGGGATCGGCGACGCATACCAGTTCTTCCGCAAGGAACTCGCCGCGTTGCGCGACGCCGACGACCCGCTGGACGCAGCACTGATCGAGCAGGCCGTGGTCGGTCAGCTCGCAATCGTGGAGATCGCCGCGCATGTCGACGACGACGTCTACCGCATCTTCGAATCGCTCAACCACACCGGCCGCCGGCTCACCCAGGCGGACCTGCTGCGCAACTACCTGTTCATGCGGCTACCCACCCGAGCGGACCGGGTGTACGACTGGCGGTGGTTCCCACTCCAGGAACTGCTCGGTGACAGACTGGAGGATCTGGTCTGGCTCGACCTCGTGCTCCGCGGCGACGACCGTGCCACCAAGGAGACCGTGTACCAGTCGCAGCGGCAGTATCTCCAGACGCTGCCGGACGAGGACGCCATCGAGCAGTGGATCTCCGAGCTGCATGCAAAGGCCCTGCTGTTCAGCCGGATCCTCGATCCGGACCGGGAGGAGGACCCGGTCCTGCGGCAGGCCCTGCACCGGCTGCGCCGGTGGGGGGCGGACGTCGTCCGGCCGATCGTCCTACACATGCTGATCGCGCATGCGAATGACCGTCTCGACGCCACCGAGACCGCCGCGGCACTCCGGGTGGTGGAGAGCTACCTGGTGCGGCGGATGCTGGTCGGCATCGCGAGCGCCAACAGCAACCGCATCCTCATGTCGCTCGTCAAGGAGCTCGGCGACCAGACACCGACCGCCGCCGCGGTCACGCGGGTTCTCTCCGGCCCGCGTAAGAAGTTCCCGACCGATCAGCCTGTGAAGGAAGCCGTCCTGCTCAATCCCTTCTACTGGACCGGACGCGGCCCTCAGCGCACCTATGTGTTGCGCAGCCTGGAAGAGGATTACGAGCATCTCGAACCAGTCGACTGGGGCGTGAAGCTGACGGTTGAACACATCCTCCCCCAGTCATTGTCGAGACCGGGATGGAAAGCGGTTCTCGACGCCGATGCCCACGAGGGTGAGACGCGCGACGAGCTGCACCGCAGGCTCGTCCATACTCTGGGCAATCTGACGCTCACCGCCTATAATCCGAAACTCGCCGATCACGAGTTCACCGAGAAGAAGAAGCTGCTGGCCGACAGCGGGCTGGCGATGAACCGAGAAATCGCCGGTCAGGACAGATGGGGCCGGGAGGAGATCCAGAATCGTGGCCGGGCGCTCGCCGAGCGGATCGTGAAGATCTGGCCCGGCCCGGACGAGTCCGTAGTACCGCCGCCCCAGGACCAGCGATGGACCCTGATGAGCCGGGTACTGGCCGCGATCCCACCCGGCCGCTGGACCAGTTACTCCGACGTCGCGGAGGTGATCGGGTCCCACGCCGTCGCGGTGGGAGCCAAGCTGGCCAGTGCCCGGATCTCCAACGCCCACCGCGTCCTGCTCCTGAACGGTTCCGTCTCCCCGGACTTCCGCTGGCCCGATCCGGAACGCACCGACGATCCACGGGAGATCCTGACCGCCGAGGGTGTCATTCTCAGCAGGTCGGGCCGGGCACTGGCCCGCCAACGCATGACCGCCGCCGAACTCGCCGCCGCCGCCGATCTCGAAACCCCGGAAGAGAGCCAGGGCGCCGCCGGAACCAAGGAACGTCTGTGGGCCGCCCCGGCCGCCCGGTCCGCCGTGGGGCTCGCGGTCAGCCTGTGGCCATCAGAGCGGCGCGCGGCGGCGCCCACGGACGATGCGAACTCCGGCCTCTCCTACCGGGACCGGGTCCGGGGCTGCCTGCTGGGCGGGGCGTTGGGAGACGCGCTCGGTGCGGCAATCGAATTCCAGTCGCTTGACGAGATCCGACGGGAGTACGGGACGGCGGGGGTCATCGGCCTCACGGCCGCCTACGGGGTACACGCTCCGTTTACAGATGACACTCAGATGACGCTCTTTACCGTGGAGGGTCTGATCCGGGCCTCGGTCCGCAGCCGTTCCCGGGGTATCGCCGATCCGCCCGCGGTGCTGTGGCGCGCCTACCAGCGTTGGCTCACGACGCAGCGGCGGACCGGTCCGGCCGCCGGGGAGGTGGACGGCTGGTTGGCGGCGCAGCAGCTGATGTATGCCCGGCGCGCTCCGGGGAACGCCTGCCTGTCCGGGCTGGGGCGCCCCGAGATGGGCACGCTCGCGCGGCCGGCGAACCCCGACAGCAAGGGATGCGGGGCGGTGATGCGCTCGGCCCCGTTCGGGCTGCTCCGGCGGGGCCCGGAAACCTCCTTCGACCATGCGGTCGCATGCGCCGTGTTCACCCACGGTCATCCCTCCGGGTACCTCGCCGCGGGCGCGTTCGCATGGATCGTCGCCGCGATGGTAGACGGCGCTGGCATCACCCAGGCCACCGCATCGGCCCTCGGCCGCCTGTCGGCCGAACGCGACGGCAAGGAAGTAGCCAGAGCTCTGCGGGCGGCGCTCGGAACGGCAGCGGACGGTGCGCCCACGGCGGAACGCGTGGAATCGCTGGGCGCCGGCTGGGTCGCCGAGGAGGCGCTAGCGATCGCGGTGTACTGCGCGGTGGCGGCGCCCGACGATCCGCAGACGGCGCTGCTCGCGGCAGTCAACCACTCCGGCGACAGCGACTCGACCGGCGCGATCTGCGGGAACCTCGTTGGCGCCGCTCTGGGTGAGCCGGCGCTGCCGGCAGCCTGGCTGAAGGAGCTGGCGGGCTATGAGCTGGTCGGGCAGGTCGCGGACGATCTGGTAACCGAGATCGAGAACACCGCGACCGTCTCCGACGCCTTCGGCGCGGCCACCCCGGCCTGGTCCACCCGCTACCCCGGGAGCTGAGCTCACGCACATCAGATCTCCCATCGGTTCGAGCTGCGCCGGTGCTCCGTGGTGCTTCCGGCTCACCTGGTCGGGGGACGTTAACCTGACCGTCCCCCTACCGAAGGTCCCTTTCGGCCACCCGGGGCGGCGAGGTGAGCTGGGCTGCGAGGTGAGTTGCATGAAGGTGCGGACAACAACGGGCCGGCGATGGATCGGGGCGGTGGCGCTGCTGGCGGGCGCGCTGCTCGTGCCGCTGGGATGTGGCGGCGGTGCCGGTGGCGGCGGCTCCACCGACGTCACCACGCCGAAGCCATCGGTGTCCGGCACCACGCCGGTGCCTTCTCCGTCCGTGTCCTCCCGCTCGCCGGATGGACCGGTGGTGACGTCGCCTTCCACGACCGCGACGCCGCGGGAGCCGGTCTGGTCGAGCGAACCGCGCCGCGTCGAGCATCAGCTGTACGGTAACGCGACGGTCGTCGCGGTGCGCGGCGCGCACAACGTCGCCGGCGGGATGGCTTTCGATCGGCTGACGATCGAGTTCCAAGGGCAGCTCCCTGGCTACGAGGTGCGTTACGTGGCCGAGGTGCTGTCGCCGGGCGAGGGCGTTGCGGTCCCGCTGCGGGGGCAGGCGTTCCTGGAGGTGGTGTTGTTCCCGGCCGTGGCCCACGATGAGACCGGTAGGTCGACGCTGCGCACACCGCGGGCCGGCGGCGGGCTTCCCGCGCTCGTCCAGTATCGGATGACCGGCGACTACGAGGGATACGTCCATTTCGGCCTGGGGGTTGACGATCGGGTCGGCTTTCGGGTGCTCGAACTGTCGAACCCGTCGCGCGTGGTGATCGACCTCGCCGCCTGAGGCCTGCCGGTGAGGTCTGCCGGTGAGGCCTGCCGGTGAGGCCTGCCGGTGAGGCCTGCCGGTGAGGCCTCGGCCCGTGGCCTGCCCGCGCCGCCCTGGCGCGGGCAGTTCCCTCTTTGCCGTCGCCGGTCATCGAGCCACACCGCGCCGCACCCCGAAAACCCAACACAACAGCATGATCAACTTAGGCTGCCCGGCACTGGTCCGGGAACGGCCCGTTCGGCATCGGGGGTCGGGACCTTCCGCACATGGTCTCAGGACTGGCGCGATATGGGGTGCTTGGCCTCGGCAGAGAAACATACGTGCCGGTCGGGGCACGCCGGAAGGTGTGCCCGCCCTGTGGAGATCGGGAGGCTGTCATGACGTACGTCCCACCTGGAAAGCCAGGCAGTATCGTCCATGTTACGGACCGGTACGAGAACTTCATCGGTGGAAAGTGGCTGCCGCCGCGGGCCGGTAAGTATTCGACCAACCTCAGCCCGGCCACGGCGCAGCCGATCTGTGAAATACCGCGGTCGGCGGCGGAGGATGTCGAGGACGCCCTGGACGCGGCGCACGCCGCCGCCGGCTCCTGGGCCGCCGCGTCCCCGGCGGAGCGGGCCGAGGTGCTGACCGCGGTGGCGGATGCGATCGACGCCAACCGGGAGATGCTCGCGGTCACGGAGAGCTGGGAGAACGGCAAGCCGGTGCGGGAGACGCTGGCTGCCGACATCCCGCTGGCCGCCGACCACTTCCGGTACTTCGCCGCGGCGGCGCGCACCCTGGAGGGGTCGATCTCCGAGATTGACGGCAGGACCTACGCCTATCACTTCCACGAGCCGCTCGGGGTGGTCGGGCAGATCATCCCCTTCAACTTCCCGTTGCTGATGGCGGCGTGGAAGCTGGCGCCCGCGCTGGCCGCGGGTAACTGCTCGGTGATCAAGCCGGCGTCACCGACGCCGTGGTCGATCCTCAAGCTCGCCGAGGTGATTCAGGACGTCATCCCGCCCGGCATCATCAACATCGTCAACGGGCCCGGCGCCGAGGTCGGCAGAGCCCTGGCCACCAGCCCGAAGATCGCGAAGATCGGGTTCACCGGTGAGACCACGACCGGCCGGCTGATGATGCAGTACGCGGCGCAGAACATCATCCCGGTCACCCTGGAGCTGGGCGGAAAGTCCCCGAACATCTTCTTCGAGGACGTCCTGGCCGCCGACGACGCCTATCTGAACAAGGCGGTCGAGGGGCTGGTGCTGTATGCGTTCAACAAGGGCGAGGTGTGCACCTGCCCGTCCCGGGCGCTGATCCAGGAGTCGATCTACGACGAGTTCATGGCGCGGGCGCTGGAACGGGTCGGCCGGATCCAGCAGGGCAACCCGTTGGACCCGGCGACAATGCTGGGCCCGCAGGTCTCCGCGCAGCAGCTGTCAAAGATCGGCTCCTACGTGGACATCGGCCTGGCTGAGGGCGCCGAACTGCTGGCCGGTGGGCACCGGACGCGGCTGGCCGGAGAGTTCGCGAACGGCTACTTCTTCGAGCCGACGCTGCTGAAGGGCCACAACAAGATGCGGGTCTTCCAGGAGGAAATCTTCGGCCCGGTGCTGGCTGTCACCACCTTCAAGGACGAGGCCGAGGCGTTGGCCATCGCCAACGACACGCCTTACGGGCTCGGTGCCGGTGTGTGGACGCGGGACGGTGCCCGCCAGTTCCGGATGGGCCGGGGCATCAAGGCCGGCCGGGTCTGGGTCAACTGCTACCACCAGTATCCGGCGGGCGCGGCATTCGGCGGATACAAGGTGTCCGGCATCGGCCGCGAAAACCACCGGATGATGCTGGAGCACTACAGCCAGACCAAGAACATGCTGGTCAGCTACGACGAGAACGCGCTCGGCCTGTTCTAGGGTCTCGGAGTCCAGGGTTCCGGAGTCCAGGGTTCCGGAGTCCTTTGGCATTTCCCATCGACGATTCCCCTGACTGGAGGATGTTATGAAGGCAGCAGTTGTCACCGATTTCCGGGCACCGTTGCGTATCGAGGACCGGGACGTCCCGGTGCCGGGGCCGGGCCAGATCCTGGTACGGATGNAGGCCAGCGGTCTGTGCCACACCGACATCCACGCGGCGCACGGTGACTGGCCGGTGAAGCCGACTCCCCCGTTCGTCCCTGGTCACGAGGGCGTCGGCGTGGTCAAGGCCGTGGGCGCCGGGGTGACCGGGCGCGCGATCGGCGACCGGGTCGCGATCCCGTGGCTCGGTCACGCCTGCGGACGCTGCCGCTACTGCGTCGGCGGCTGGGAGACGCTGTGCGAAAGCCAGCGCAACAGCGGCTACTCGATCGACGGTGCGTTCGCCGAGTACGCGGTGGCCGACGCGGACTACACGGTGCCGGTGCCCGGTGACGTGCCGTCGTTCGACGCCGCGCCGCTGACCTGCGCCGGCGTGACCACCTACAAGGCCATCAAGGTAGCCGGGGTGACCCCGGCCGAGACGGTGGCCGTGTTCGGCATCGGCGGGCTGGGCCACCTGGCGTTGCAGTACGCCCGCATCGCGGGNGGNTTNACCGTCGGGGNCGACGTCACCNAGGCCAAGCTGGAGCTGGCCACCGAACTGGGCGCCGACCACGTGGTGAACGCGCGGACCGCCGACCCGGTCGAGGCCATCCAGCGGCTGGGCGGCGCCGACGTGGCGGTCGCGCTCGCCGCGTCGCCCCGTTCGTTCGAGCAGGCGTTCGCCTCGCTGCGGCGCGGCGGCCGGCTGGTCTGCGTGGCCCTGCCGGCGGATGGCACGATGTCCATCCCGATCTTCGACACGGTCCTGAAGGGGATCACGGTCAAGGGATCGATCGTCGGCACCCGCAACGATCTGGCCGAGGTGTTCCGGCTGCACGCGGCCGGCCGGACCAGGGTGATCGCTTCCGGCCGGAAGTTGGACGACGTCAACGCCTGCATGGACGAGGTCCTGGACAGCAGGGTCCCGGCCCGGCTGGTGTTCGAGTTCTGATCTGGCCCATTCCGACCGGTCCGGCCTGATCAAATTTGACCCGATCTAACGCGATCTAACGCGATCTGATCCGGTCTGATCTGGTCTGACCCGGTCTGACCCGGTCTGACCTGGTCTGACCTGGTCTGCTTTGATCTTGCCCGCACGGCCATCGGTCCTCATCCCCCCAACGGGGAAGGGAACACGAGGAGAATCCCGAAAGGGGGAAAGACCATGAGTCCGCTTACCGTGGGCGTGGCCATGGAGACCGCGCCCGGCGAGCGTCGGGTGGCCATGGTTCCGCAGGTCGTGGGCCGATTGGTCGGCTCCGGTCTCGACGTGCTCGTCGAGACCGGAGCCGGACGTGGCGCATGGTTTCCCGACGGCGCCTATGCCGAGGCCGGCGCCACCGTCGTCGCACGGCTCGACCTGTTCGCGCGGGCAGACGTGGTGGTGTCGGTCAGCCTCCCGGACCCGCGGACGCGCGCGTTGCTGCGCGGCGGGCAGACCCTGGTAGGGCTGCTGGCGCCGTTGCCGCGGCCGCAGGTGATGGCGCAGCTGGCCGAGGCGGGGGTGACCGCGGTGAGCCTCGACGGGCTGCCGCGGACGCTGAGTCGGGCCCAGTCCATGGACGCGCTGACCTCCCAGGCGAATGTGGCCGGGTACAAGGCGGTGCTGGTCGCCGCCGACGCCTACCCGCGTTATTTCCCGCTGCTGATGACGGCGGCCGGCACGGCCCGGCCCGCCGAGGTGCTGGTGCTCGGCGCGGGCGTGGCCGGGCTGGCCGCGATCGGCACGGCCCACCGGCTCGGCGCGGTCGTCCGCGGTTACGACGTCCGCCCGGAGGCGCGGGGCGAGGTGACCTCGCTCGGTGCGAGTTTCCTCGACCTGGGTGGGCCCGACCTGGGCGGGGTGGCCGGCGGAGCGGGTCAGGGTGGCTATGCCCGGGCGTTGACCGCCGAGGAACTGGCGGGCCAGCAAGAGGCGCTGGCTGCCGCCGTCGCCCGCCATGACGTCGTCATCACCACCGCTCAGGTTCCCGGCCGCCGGCCGCCGCTGCTGGTGACGGAGGAGGCGGTCAAGACGATGCGGCCCGGGTCGGTCGTCGTGGATCTCGCCGCGAGCCCCCTCGGGGGCAATGTGGAGATCTCCGCGCCGGATGAGACGGTGGTCACCGCGGGTGGCGTCACCGTGATCGGCGCCGGCAACCTGCCGGCCCTGATGCCGGCTGCGGCATCGGCCGCCTATGCCCGCAACGTTGCCGCGTTGCTGGGCCATCTGGTCCACGACGGCGCGCTCACCATCGACACCGCCGACGAGATTCAGGCCGGGGTCGTCATCACCCACGCCGGCCGGGTCGTCCACCCCGCCACCGCCGCCCTGCTGACCGGCGGCTCCGCGGAAAGCCAGTCTGGAGCGTGAGGACATGACCGAGACGTTGGTCACCGACCTGACCGTCCTCGTCCTGAGCCTGCTGGTCGGGTTCGAGGTCATCAGCAAGGTGCCGTCCACCTTGCATACACCGTTGATGTCCGGCGCGAACGCGATCCACGGCATCGTCGTCGTCGGCGCGATGCTGGTCGCCGCGACAGCGCACACCCCACTGGGCTACGTCCTGGTGTTCTTCGCCGCCGCGTTCGCCGCGATGAACGTGGTGGGCGGCTACGTGGTGACGGACCGGATGCTGGAGATGTTCCACCGGCGCCCGGCCGCGGAGCGAAGCCGGCTCGCAGGGCAGAACCAGCCGGCAGGGCGGAACCAGCCGGCAGGGCAGAACCAGCCGGCAGGGCAGAACCAGCCGGCAGTGGGGAGTGAGCGGTCATGAGCGGCTCGGACACGGCGATCCGCCTGCTGTTCCTGGCCGCGGCGAGCTGCTTCGTCCTCGGCCTGCACCTGATGAACTCGCCCGCGACCGCCCGCCGGGGCAACCAGCTGTCCGCGGCCGGGATGGTGGCGGCCGTCGGGACCGCCGTCGGGCTGCTGGCCCGGGACGGCGTCATCACCGCTACCGGCCTGATCGTCCTGATCGCCGGTGTGCTCCTGGGATCCGGCGCGGGCCTGTATGCGGCGCGGACCGTGCGGATGACCGCGATGCCGCAGCTGGTCAGCGTGTTCAACGCGGTCGGCGGCGGCGCGGCGGCGCTCGTCGCGTTCGCCGAGGTGGCGCGGTTGGGCGGCGCGGCCGGGCTGGCCGGGGCCTCCGGTCAGACCACCGTGACCGTCGGCCTCGACGTCGTCATCGGCGCGGTGACCTTCTCCGGCTCGCTGGTGGCCGCCGGCAAGCTGCAGGGCCTGATCAGTGGCGCGCCGGTGCTGTTCCGCGGCGCCCGACTACTGAACGCCGCGCTGGCCGCGGTCGCCGTGACCGGCGTGGCGGCGATCGTCGCTGGTCACGGTGGGACGATCGCGCTGTCGATCGTCGCGGCCGCCGCGCTGGGCTTAGGCGTGACGATGGTGCTGCCGATCGGCGGCGCGGACATGCCGGTGGTGATCTCGCTGCTGAACGCGTTCACCGGGACGGCCGTGGCGATGGCCGGTTTCGTGCTCGACAGCACCGTTCTCGTTATCGCGGGCGCGCTGGTGGGGGCGTCCGGCTCCATCCTCACCGTGCTGATGGCCGAGGCGATGAACCGGTCGATCCCGGCCATCATCGTCGGTGGTTTCGGCACCGCGGACTCGACCGGAAACGCCGGCGCGGCGGCCTCGGCCCCAGTGCGGTCGGTCGCGGCGGACGACGCGGCCCTGCAGCTGGCGTACGCGTCGAAGGTCATTATCGTGCCCGGCTACGGGCTTGCGGCGGCGCGGGCCCAGCATGAAGTAGTCGAGCTCGCCGACCTGCTCACGCAGCACGGGGTGGACGTCTGCTACGCGATCCACCCGGTCGCCGGCAGAATGCCGGGCCACATGAACGTGCTGCTGGCCGAGGCGCACGTCCCCTATCCGCAGATGAAGGAACTGGCCGAGGTCAACCCCGAGTTCGCGCAGGCCGATGTCGCCCTGGTCGTCGGCGCCAACGACGTGACCAACCCGGCGGCCCGCCGTCCCGGCAACNCGATCTCCGGTATGCCGATCCTCGACGTCGACCAGGCGAAGAGCGTCATCGTCATCAAACGCTCCATGGGCCACGGCTACGCCGGCATCGACAACGAGCTGTACACCGACCCGAAGACCGGAATGCTCTTCAACGACGCGAAAGCCGGCCTGAGCGCGCTCACCGCCGCCATGAAGACACTCGTGCACTGACCTCCCCGGCGGTCCGTCCTCCCCGGCGGTCCGATGATGCTGCTCGGCCTCTTGGCAGATGGTTCACCAGGCCGTTCCCTGAGCGATCCCGGCTGCACGCGGAGTGGGATGCGGATGTGGATAAGGCCCTACGTCGTACCGGGATGGTGTGGTGCGGTGGGTGCGGGTGGGACACTCGTCGGGTGATCGGCGGGGCAGGGTGATCGGTGGGGCAGGGTGATCGGTGGGGCAGGGTGATCGGCGGGGCAGGGTGATCGGCGGGGCAGGGTGATCGGCGGGGGCACATCGCGCGCAGCCTTCGATCGTGCGCACCTTTCTCACCGAACGCTTTACCGACCCGTATCTCACCCGGTCCGAAACCGGCTACCAGGAACTACTCGCCACGGTCTCGGCACACCAGGTCCACGCCGCTCGCCGCCGGTACGACACCGGCGGCGAGCGGCGTGATCACGCGTGAACCCGGCCTCCCCGAGGACCTGACAGGCCTTGACCGTCAGTCACGATCTGGCGCATCGGCACCATCGGCACCCGGCCCTACGCGGCGACGGCCTCCAGCGCGCGGTCGNAGTGCCGATGGGCGGCCACGGCCGTGGCGAACGCGGAACCGAAGTCGCCGAGCACGGACGGCCCCGCAAGGTCGCGGACCGTCACGATACCCCGGTCGGACACCACCGCGTCACCCTGGTCGGCGACCCGCGCGCCCGGCAAGGATGCGATCTCGAGCAGCGACACCCCCGCGCCGACCGCGCCGATCGGCTTCGCGTGCTTGTACGCCTCGCCGACGTAGTGCACGGCCTCGCCGTTGTGTGTCAGTGCGGTGACACCGCGCTCGCCCGGGGCGACGAACACCGCGTCGTAGAGGACCGAGGACATGGTCACCAGCGTTCGGTCCACCGGCAACGCGTCGCCGGACACCGTGGCGAGCATGCCTCCGTGCGGCGCGAGAACCTCCAGGATCGCGCCCTGTTCGCGCAGCGCGGCGGTGGCCGAACGCAATGCCACCTCGTCCACGCCGTCCGCCGCGAGCACCGCGATCCTGCGGGTGGCCACCCCGCTGGGCTGGTCGGCCTGACTCAGCGCGGGTGAGGATCGTCCGTGGTTCGGGGTGCTCTCCGGTGGCACCGGCAGTCCGAGGTTCTCGGCGACCCCGGCCGCGAGTTCGTGGTCCACCTGGGCGAGATGTCCCAGGACACGCTCCTTGATCTGGGTGTAGTCGACCTTGCCGAGCTCAAAGCTGAACGCGTCGACGATGTGCCGCCGCTCCCAGGAGGACATGCTGTTCCAGAACAGGGTGGCCTGGCTGTAGAAGTCCTTGAAGCTCTCGCTCCGCTTACGGATCGTGTTCCCGTCGACCCGCTCGGCGTAGTGCACGTACCCGCCGTGCGCCGGATCGGAGAGCACCGGGCAACCGCCGCTGATCGAGTTCGGGAAGTACGACGTCTGGCTCTGCTGGATGCGATGCTGCCCGTAACCGTCGCGGGAGTTGTTGTGCACCGCCGCGACCGGCCGGTTGACCGGCAGCTGGGCGAAGTTCGGGCCGCCGAGCCGGATCAGCTGGGTGTCCAGGTAGGAGAACAGCCGGGCCTGCAGCAGCGGGTCGTTCGTGAAGTCGATGCCGGGGACGACGTTCTGTACGCAGAACGCCACCTGCTCGGTCTCGGCGAAGAAATTGCCGGGGTTGCGGTTGAGCACCAGCCGTCCCACCGGCCGCACCGGCACCCGCTCCTCAGGGATGATCTTCGTCGCGTCGAGAAGATCGAAGTCGAACGCGTGCTCGTCGGATTCCGGCACGAGCTGCACGCCGAGTTCCCACTCCGGGAACGTACCGTTCTCGATCGACTCCCACAGGTCCCGCCGGTTGAAGTCGGGGTCCTTGCCCGCGATCTTCTGTGTCTCGTCCCAGACCAGGGAGTGCGTGCCGAGCTTCGGCCGCCAGTGGAACTTGACGAAGGTCCCCTGCCCGGCGGCATCGACGAACCGGAAGGTGTGCACGCCGAAGCCCTGCATCATCCGGTAGCTGCGCGGCAGCGCCCGGTCCGACATCAGCCACATCATCATGTGCATCGACTCGGGGACGAGACTGACGAAGTCCCACAGGGTGTTGTGCGCGGAGGATGCCTGCGGGATCTCGTTGTGCGGCTCCGGCTTCACCGCATGGACGAAGTCGGGGAACTTGATGCCGTCCTGAATGAAGAACACCGGCATGTTGTTACCGACGAGATCGAAGTTACCCTCCTCGGTATAAAATTTTACGGCAAATCCGCGTACGTCCCGGACCGTGTCCGCGGAACCGCGGGAACCGCCGACGGTCGAGAACCGTACGAACACCGGGGTACGCCGGCCGTCCTCGCCCAGGAAGTGCGCCCGGGTCACGTCGGCGAGCGACTCGTACGCCTCGAAGTACCCGTAGGCACCGGCACCACGGGCGTGGACGACCCGCTCGGGGATGCGCTCGTGATCGAACCGAGTGAGCTTCTCCCGGAAGTGGAAGTCCTCCAGCAGCGTCGGACCGCGTTCCCCCGCCGCGAGCGAGTCGTCGGTGTGTTCGACACCGATCCCCTGGTCGGTGGTCATGCGGGCGCCGTCGTCGCCGACTCGGACGGCGTCGAGTTGCTGCTGCTTCGCGTCGTCCCGGGGGAGGCGCGACGTCCCGGGATCGGTCATGATGGTCACCTCGCTGACTACCTGATGCTGTCCGGGCGTACCCGGACCTACCCGCGACGACACGAGTAAACCTCGCTTCCGGACGGCGTCGCGCCGGCGTCGCGGTCTTCCCCGCCGCCAGCGGGAACCAGCGAGGAACCAGCGAGGAACCAGCGACGAACCAGCGAGGAGGCATCCGTTGCGGGAGAACCTGGCGGAGTCGCGCAGCATCGCCCGGCTACTCCACCCGCGCACGGTCGCCGTGGTGGGGGCGAGCCGCGAGCCGGGCTCGATCGGTCACGAGATCTTCCGTCGGCTGCTCGCCAGCGAGTTCACCGGCTCTGTCTATCCGGTCAACGCCGCGGCAACCCATGTGGCGTCCGTCTACGCCTACCGAGACCTGCGCGACGTCCCAGTCGAGATCGACCTCGTGGTCGTCGCGGTGCCGGCGCCACGGGTCGCCGAGGTCATGCGGGCCTGCGCGGAGAAGGGGGTACGCGGCGTCATCGTGGTCGCGGCCGGCTTCGCCGACGGGGGTGACGAGGGACGGGCCCGGCTCGCGGACGTTATCCGGATCGCCCGTGACGGCGGCATGCGACTGATCGGGCCGAACGCGATGGGCGTCATCAACACCGTCCCGACGGTCCGGCTGCACGCCACCTTCGCGGTCGGCGACCCCCCGCCCGGCCGGGTCGGCCTGTTCACCCAGTCCGGGGCGCTCGCGGGCACGTTCCTCACCGACGCCTCCCGGCGCGCGCTGGGCATCTCCACGTTCGTCTCGATCGGGGACCGCTCGGACGTCTCCTGCAACGACCTGCTGCGGTACTGGCGCTCCGATCCACGAACCGGCGTGGTCATGCTGCATCTGCAGAGCCTGGGCAACCCACGCCGGTTCGCCCGGATCGCCCGCGAGCTCAGCCGGCACAAGCCGGTCGTGGCGCTCAAGAGCGGGCGGGAGGCCGCCCACAGCGACATCGGCGCCCTGTTCAGCAGCGCCGGGGTGATCCGCGTCGACACGTTGAGCCAGCTGTTCGACACGACCCAGCTGCTGGCCTGCCAACCGCTGCCGGCCGGCCGGCGGGTCGGCATCGTCGGGACCTCCAGCGCGCTCGCGGCGCTCGCCGCCGACGCCTGCCGTACCTACGGGCTCGACGTGCCGGCGCTGTCCGCCTCAACCTGCGCCGGCCTCGCCACGCTGGTCGGCCATCGGTACGCCACGAACCCCGTCGATCTCGGGCCGCTGGCCGATCCGGACCGGTTCGACGCCGCGCTGCGCGCGGTCGCGACCTCCGGGGACGTCGACGCGATCATCACCCTGGTCACCCCGCACGCGCAGGTCGACCGGCTGGCGAGCTCGGTGCGCGCGGTGGCCGTCGAGAGCGGCCTGCCGCTGCTCGCCTCCTTTCTCGGGCAGGATGGGATCCCCGCCCAACTGGCTGTCCGGGACGGCTCGGGTACCCCGGGCCCGGGGTCGGTGCCGTCCTACGCCTCGCCGGAGTCGGCCGCGCTCGCGCTGTCCCGCGCGGCCGACCATGCCGCCTGGCGGGCCCGGGACCAGGGCAGCGTCCCCGTGCTGGCCGGCATCGACCTGGACCGCGCCCGCGCCGAGGCCGAGCGCTACCCGAAGGACGGGGCGTGGCTGCCCGATGCCGCCGTCGCGACCCTGCTGGCCGGGGTCGGCCTGCGCGCCTGGCCGAGCCGGCGGGTCGGCGACCAGGCCGAGGCCCTCGCCGCGGCGGAGGCGTTCGGGTGGCCGGTGGCGCTGAAGATCGCCGACGAACGGTTCCGCAGCCGGCTCGACGTCGGCGCCGTCCAGCTCGGAGTCGACGATGCGGCCGGGCTCACGCAGGCCTGGCAGGCCATCCGCGCCGCCGTCGGGCCGGGCGACATGCTCGTGCAGCCGATGGCCCCGGCCGGGGTGTCGACCGTGGTGCGGCTGCGGCAGGATCCCATCGTCGGTCCGCTGCTCTCACTGCGCCTGGGCGGGGTCGTCGCGGACCTGCTCGTCGACCCGCTCTCCCGCACGCTGCCGCTGACCGACCGGGACGCGGCCGAGCTCATCCAGGAGATCCGCGGCAGTGTGCTGCTGCTCGGCGGCTCCGGGGCGCCCGCCGCCGACACCGACGCCCTGGCCGACCTGCTGCACCGCGTCGCCCGGCTCGGGGAGGAACTGCCGGCCATCGCCGAGATCCTGCTCGATCCGGTGCTCGTCGGCCGCCGCGGCGTCGTGCTGCTGCACGCCGGCATCCGCCTGCTCCCGCCCGAGACGGAGCCACGGACACTGCCACGGACGCTGCCGCGCGCGCTCGCCGCCGGCGGTTGAGCCCGCTCCTCGGGCGCGGGGGGACTCCTCGCCCGGGGACTGTACGGTCGAGGAGTCAACACCGGCACCAACACCGGCACGGACCCAGCCGGCACGGACCCAGCCGGTACCCGATCCAGCGGATTCGAGGACATGGATGACCGCCCGACAGAGGATCGCGTTCCAGGGCGAGCGGGGAGCCAACTCCCACATCGCCTGCCGGGACGTCTATCCGGACTACGACGCGGTCCCTTACCAGACCTTCGACGAGTGCTTCTCCGCGCTGGAGGAGGGTGAGGTGGACCTGGCGATGATCCCGGTGGAGAACTCCACCGCGGGTCGGGTCGCCGACATCCACCATCTGCTCCCCCGCCCCGGGGTGCACATCATCGGCGAGTACTTCCTGCCGATCCGTCACCAGCTGCTCGGCCTGCCCGGGGTGACCCTCGACGAGGTGAAGACGGTGCACAGCCATCCCCAGGCGCTGGCCCAGTGCCGGGAGGCGCTGCGCACGCTGGGTCTGACGGCGGTCGCCCACGCCGACACCNCCGGGGCCGCCCGGGAGATCGCCGAGGCCGGCGATCCGGCCAGGGCCGCGATCGCCTCCCGGCTCGCCGCCGAGGCGTACGGGCTGCAGATCCTCCAGGCCGATCTCGAGGACGCGGAGCACAACACGACGCGGTTCCTGATTCTGTCCGGCGAGAACCTGCGCGCGGCCGCCGGTGTCGGCCCGATCGTCACGACGTTCTTCTTCAAGGTGNACAATCGGCCCGCCGCGCTCTACAAGGCCCTCGGCGGCTTTGCCACGAACGGGGTCAACATGACCCGCCTGGAAAGCTACATGGTGGGCGGGGGCTTCGTCGCCACCCAGTTCCTCGCCGACATCGAGGGCAGCCCGGAGGAGCCGGCCGTCGCCCGCGCCTTCGAGGAGCTGTCCTTCTACGCCGACCACCGCATCCTCGGCGTCTACCGGGCGAGCCGGTACCGGGAACGGATCAGCACCGGTTCCGGGGCCTGATCGGCCGCCGGTGGAACGCGCCCCGGCAGAAGCCCGGTAGNAAAGGNCCAGCCGCTGCCCGGCTGGCCCCCGATGCCCGCCGGTCCAGATCTCACCGCGCCGCGGTGGCCTCACCCGGCGGCGTCGGCGAGATTGGGCAGCCCCGACACCGCTGGAGCCCATCGCGGGACGGCCTACCCACAGCACTGGTTGCAAGCACCTGCAGCCACAGAGATACGATTCAAGATCTTTGGACTGTGCCGGTCCGGTTCCGGGCCCGGCCGCGCATCGGGGGAGGGCCCATTGGACGATGAGCGCTGGACGCAGTGCACACCGTCCGAGTACGCCTGGGAGCGTGCGGCCCTGTCCTATCTCAAGGCGCAGCTACCAACCGGGGATCCCTACCGGGCTTGGGCGAACGCCGAGTTTCTCGGGTCCGACGGTTCCGTCAACGAGGTCGACCTGCTTCTCGTCCTGCCGGCGGGCATCGTCGTGCTGGAGATCAAGTCCTGGTCCGGTGTCCTCGTGGGAGACGCGGGCACCTGGCGTCAGAGCCACCGCGCCCCGGTCGACAACCCCGTCATCGGAGCAAACCGCAAGGCCCGCAAACTGAAGTCGCTGCTGGTTTCCCGGCCGGCGATGCGGGGCCGACGGGTGCCATGGGTGGAGGGCGCGGTATTCCTGAGCGACGCGCGGCTGGAGATCCGCCTTGTCCCAGAAGGCCGGGCGCACGTCTTCGGACGGCATGACCAGACCCAGCTGCCGAGTTTCCTGGACTTCGCGCGGCAGCCCGGCCGGGTGGACGGCGAGCTCAGTAATGCCCTGGCCCGGGCCGTCGACCAGGCCGGAATCCGCCCGTCCCAGCGGGCGCGGACCGTCGGCAGCCTTCGCCTGGAGCTGCCCGCCTTCCAGGAGGGCGTCGGCTGGCAGGACTTCCTCGCCCGCAACCAGCGGTTTCCCGACGACCGGCCGCGGCGGGTGCGGATCTATCTGGCCAGTGGTGTGGAGTCGGTGCACCAGCGTGACCAGCTCGTGCGGGCCGCCGAGCGGGAGTACCTCGCACTACGCGGCATCGACTATCCGGGGATCGCGGCGCCGATCGACTTCGTCGAGCACGATCTGGGCCCCGCGCTCGTCTTTCCCCACGATCCCGAGCTGATCCGGCTGGACCATTTCCTCCAAGAACACGAACGCGAGCTGTCCTTCGACGATCGGTTGGCACTGCTGCGCGTCCTTGCCGAGACCATGGCCTACGCCCACCGGCGGGNGCTGACGCACCNGGGCCTGAGCCCGCGATGCGTCTGGGNTCGGCGCCGGTCCGACCGCTTCGCCCTCCAGATCACGGACTGGCAGACGGCCTCCCGCGGCTCCGAATCGACGTCAGGGATACCGAGCACCACCGGCCCGGCCACGTCGACGGGGGGCTACGTCGAACTGGCCGACGACGCCGCCGCGGCCTACTTCGCACCCGAGTGGAGCTGGGGCACGGCGAAGGGGGTCACCCTCGACGTCTTCGGGGTCGGCGCCATCGCCTACCGGATCTTCACCGGGAAACCCCCCGCGGCCTCATCCGGGGAGCTCAGCCGACGTCTGTCCGAACACAACCGACTGTTACTCGCCGAACAGGTTGATGCCGTCTCCGAGGAGCTCAACGAGCTCGTCGCCCGGGCGACCGAGGCCGACCCGGAGCAACGCACCCGGGACATGGCCGCGTTCCTGCTCGATCTCGACCTGGTTCGGGAACGGCTGGCCGCCATCGCGGAGGAGGCACCGGTTGTCGTTGATCCCCTGGAGGCCGAGGCCGGCGCCGAACTGGAGGGCGGATTTTCGGTCCTCGGCCGGCTGGGCCGCGGCTCGACGGCGCTCGCTCTGCTCGTCGAGCGGGACGGCGGGCGCGCGGTTCTCAAGGTGTCGTTGGACCGAGACAGGGATCCGCGGTTGGTCGCCGAGGCCGAGACGCTGCGCACCCTCAGCGAGCATCCCGGTGTCGTGCAGCTGCTGAGCGACGGCGTGATCGACGTCGGCCCACGCCGGGCCCTGTTGATCACTTCAGCCGGGGAACGCACCCTCGCCCAGGAGCTACGCGAGCGAGGCCGACTACAACCGGAATGGCTCCAGGGGTGGGGCGACGACCTGCTGGAGATCGTCCAGCATCTACAGCGGGCCGGGCTGGCGCATCGCGACATCAAGCCGGACAACCTCGGCGTCGCCGAACGTGGCGGCAGGGGCAAGAAGCGGCAGCTCGTCCTGTTCGACTTCTCCCTGGCGAAGGAGCCGTTGGAGGCCATCGAAGCCGGCACCCGCCCGTACCTCGACCCGTTCCTCGGCCGCGGCGAGCGCCGCCGATGGGATCAGGCTGCCGAGCGATACGCCGCGGCGGTGACGCTCTACGAGATGGCGACCGCACGCCGGCCCGAGTACGGAACCCATGGCGGGCATCCGAGTTTCGTCGACGCCGACGTGGCGATCGAACCCGAGCTGTTCGACCGGTCGTACGCGACCGGTCTCACCGAGTTCTTCCGCCGAGCGCTGCACCGGGACGTCAGACAGCGCTTCGACACCGCGGAGGACATGCGCCGCGCCTGGAACGCGATCCTGGCCGAACCGGCCAGCGTGGTCCCGCAGCCGCCCTCCGCGCGCATCAGCCGGGACACGCCCATCGGCGCCGCCGGTCTGTCCCGCCCGGTGCTGTCGGTGTTCGAACGGCTGTCGATCGATACGGTGGGCGGCGCGCTCGACCTGTCGCCCGCCCAGGTCGTCTGGCTGCCCGGCATCGGTACGAAGACCCGCCAGCAGTTGCGTGCGGACCTGGACCGGCTGGCCGGCCAGGTCACCTCCTCCCCGGCCGAGCGGCCCACCGAGCCGACGCTCCTCGACCGCGTCGCCGCCGGGCTCATCCCCCGCGCGACCGACCGGGCCGTCGCCGAAGCCCTGCTCGGCCTCGGCGAGCAGGGCGGCAACGCATGGACGAGCGTGCGCGACGCGGCCAAGGCCCTTGACCGCGAGCAACGTACCGTCCGGCAGGCGGTAGCCAGGTTCGAGCGGCATTGGCTGGCCCTCGACGGGATGCGAGAGCTGCGGGACACCATCGTCAAGGTCGTCGAGTCGGTCGGTGGGGTCGCCTCCGCCCGGCACTGCGCGGCGGCCCTGCTCGACTTTCAGGGCAGCACGGTGGAGGAACCGCTGCGCTCCCGGCTCGCCGAGGCCGTCGTACGCGCGGCGATCGATGCCGAGCTGGCCGACGACTCCCCCCGCGACGACACCACTCACGACACCACCCACGACGCCTCCGGCGGTTCCGAGATGGGTGGCGATCCACGGCTGGTGTACAGCCGAGAGCCCAACGGCATCCTCGTCGCCGCCGGCCCCGCGCGCGCCGGGGACGGGCCCTCCACCGCCGATCGGTTGGACTGGGCCTCCCGGCTCGGCGGCGCGGCCGACGACCTCGCCGGCGCGGACCCGCTGCCGGCTCCGGCTCGGGTCATCGAGACGTTGCGCGCCGTCCGCGCCCCCGGCGACACCGACCCCTCCCTGATCTTCCCCGAACGGCTCCTCGACGTCGCCATGATCGCCTCCGAGAACGCCGCGGTGACGCCGCGCCTGGAGGTCTACCCGCGAGGCCTCGACGCGGGACGGGCGCTGCGGCTGGCCGCCGGGGCGCTGTACGGCCGCACGGAGCTGACCCCCGAGCAGGTGGCCGAGCGGATCATCGTGCGGTTCCCGCACGCGGGCGCGCTGCCCGGCCGTCCCGAGCTGGACGCCCTGCTCGACGCGGCCGGGGTGCCGCTGTGCNGGGACGACGANAAAAAGCGGTACGTGACCCGCCGCATCGAGGTGACCGGGCTCACCTCCCTGGTCACCTCCCGTGGAACCAGGCCGCGCTGGAGCACCGGCGCGGGCGCCGCCTGGACGACAATGGGATGGCGCCGGGTCTCCGACGAGGTGCTGGCCGCGGATGACCGGCTCACCCGTTCGCTGGTGGACGGCGGCTGGCTGGTGCTGTCGGTGCCGCCGCGGCGACTCGCCCGGGCCGAACGCTGCCTGGCCGCGCAGGATGTCACCGTTGTCGACGCGGAACAAGCCCTGCTCGCGGGGATGCGGGAGTTCTGCGCCCAGCACCGGGTGCAGTGGTCGATCGTCCTGGCGGCCGACGCCGCCGACCGATCGTCGCGCGACTGGGCCAACCTCTCAAGGGTCGCGCAGGCCGGGCTCGCCGGTGTGCGGGCCTCGATCGAGGCCGCGGGGCCGGCGGTGCTGATCACGAATGCGGGGGTGGTCGCCCGGTACGATCCGGCGCTGGTGGTACTGGATGAGCTGCGCGCATCGGTGCGGATGGCGACCGAGACATCACCGGTGCGTACGGTGTGGCTGCTCGTACCCTGGGCCGACGTGGACAAACAACCGTTGTTGGATGGTGGCGCTCCCGTGCCCCAGTTCGGCAACCAGGGCCTGGCGCTGTCCGAGGAGTGGATTGTCCGGCACGAGTCTCGGCTCGCCGACGGCGCTGAGGGAGGAGCAGCGTGATCGAGGCGAGACGCCTGTTGGCCGATCTCCAGCGGCAGGTCCGCGGCCTGGAGGCGGACCTGCGCGCGCGGGCCCGGTCGGACCGGGACGTCGACGATCGGCTGCACAAGCGGTACCAGGAGGCGAAGACCGGCTGTCGCACCGGCGTCGGCTACGAGACGTGGCTCGACCAGCAGCTCACCCAGGTGGCGGTCGGTTGGGTGCTGGCCTGCGTGTTCACCCGATTCTGCGAGGACAACGCGCTGCTGGGACGTCCGATGCTGGCCGGCCCGGTCCGCCCCGAGCAGGAGGCCGACGAGACAGGCGAGGCCAGGGAACGGGTCGACGGGGTGGCCGAGGCCCGGGAATGGCAGACTTTCTACTTCCAGGCGGAGGACCACAAGAATGACTCCGACCTGGACTACCTGCGGGCGGCGGTCGCCCGGCTGGAGGCGTACGACGCAACCCGGGATCTGGTCAACCGGCACAACCCGCTGCACCTGGTGGACATCTCACCGGACGCGGCGACCGGCCTGCTGGAGTTCTGGCGGCGGATCGACCCGGAAACCGGCGCTCTCGTCCACGACTTCTCCGATCCGGCGTCCTCCACCCGCTTCCTCGGCGATCTGTACCAGGATCTTTCCGAACAGGCACGTAAGGACTACGCGCTGCTCCAGACCCCCGAGTTCGTCGAGGAGTTCATCCTCGGCCGGACCCTTGCCCCGGCGATCGACGAGTTCGGCCTCGCCGAGGTTCGGATGATCGACCCGGCCTGCGGCTCCGGGCACTTCCTGCTCGGCGCCTTCGACCTCCTGCTCGACCGGTGGCAGAAGCAGGAACATGGGATTGACGTCAAGGTCCACGTGGAGCGCGTACTCGGCCAGGTCCACGGTGTCGACATCAACCCGTTCGCGGCGGCGATCGCCCGGTTCCGCCTCGTCATCGCCGCACTGGCCGTCTGCGGGATCACCCGGCTCGTCGACGCCCCCGTCTGGCGCATCCGCATCGCCATCGGTGACTCCCTGCTGTGGGGCACCGAGGATCAGCAGGACGAACTCGACGGCGTCGCCACCCACGCCCTGACGGGTTCCACCGGTGAGGGTGAGTTCACCTACGAGTACGAGGACGCTCGCGAGCTGAAGGAGATCCTGGAAGCCCGCTACCACGCGGTTGTCGGCAACCCGCCGTACATCACGGTCAAGGACCGGGCCCCCAGCAACGCCTATCGGGTGCGCTGGAGCGCATGCCATCGCCAGTACGCGCTCAGCGTGCCGTTCGCGCAGCGGTTCTTCCGACTCGCGGTCAACGGCGGCTTCACCGGCCAGATCACCGCGAACTCCTTCATGAAGCGCGAGTTCGGCAAGAAACTCATCGAGGAGTTCTTCCCGAGCGTCGACCTCACCCTGCTCGTCGACACCAGCGGCGCCTACATCCCCGGCCACGGAACCCCGACCGTCCTCATCTTCGGCCGCCACCGCCGCCCCTCCCTGACCACGGTGCAGACTGTCCTTGGGATCCGGGGCGAGCCCAGCGCACCGGCCGACCCGGCCAAAGGCCTCGTGTGGACACGAATAGTAGAGAACTTCGCGAATGCTGACCACACGGATGCGTATATCAGCACCCTCGGAATCAAGCGGATAGATCTTGCGAGGCATCCCTGGTCACTCGCTGGCGGTGGANCGGCTCAGTTGCAAGCTCAGATAGACACAACCAGCGCGCGTCTACATAATCTCGGAGTTGACATCGGACGCACCGTCCAGCTCGGCGAAGATGACGCTTGGATACTTGCCCATAGTTCTCCGGCGGTGACCAGGTTTCAGGACAACATGGTCCCCCATGTTTTCGGCGAGCTAGTACGTGACTACACGATCGAACAACCTCCCATTGCAATTAATCCGTATGCCGACATAACCAAAGGAATCCCCCTTTTAAAAGATCAGGAAGTTGTACAAAATCTCCTCTGGCCAAACCGAACAATCCTGTCTGCTCGCACAATATTCGGTAGAAGTCTTGCCGAAAACGATCGACCATGGTATGCATATTTAGAAATATATGCAAACCGACTGCACACCCCGCTGGCGATCGCCTTTCCGTTCGTCTCGACCCACAACCACTTCACACTCGACCGAGGCGGCAAGATATTCAATCGTACCGCAACCGTTCTCAAGCTGCCCGAGGGAGCCACGGAGGAGAAACATCTGCGGCTGGTCGGGGTGCTGAACTCGTCGGCGGCGTGCTTCTGGCTCAAGCAGGTGAGCCAGCCGAAGTCCGGGAGTGGGATCGGACGCGGTATCCAGGACGAGGCATGGGAGAACCGCTACGAGTTCACCGGGACCAAGCTGAAGGAGTTTCCGCTGCCGGACGGGGCGCCACTGGTGTTGGCGACGCGGCTGGACGGGTTGGCTCAGGAGCTCCAGCGGGTCGCGCCGGCCGCGGTGGCCAGGGACGCTGTTCCGACCCGGGAGGCACTCGTGCACGCGCGGGCGGAGTGGGAGCGGATCCGGGCGGAGATGATCTCGGCGCAGGAGGAGCTGGACTGGGAGGTCTACGGTCTCTACGGGCTGCTCGGCGACGACGCGGACGGGTTGATCGGTTCGAGTGTGACGAAGCCGCCGCTGGCGCTTGGCGAACGGGCGTTCGAGATCGTGCTGGCGCGGCAGCACGATGCCGGCGAGACCGAGACGGAATGGTTCACCCGGCACCGCTCGACGCCGATCATCCAGCTGCCCGCGCACTGGCCGCAGGACTACCGGGCCCTCGTCGAGCGGCGGCTGGCGAAGATCGACGATGATCCGTACCTTCACCTCATCGAGCGGCCGGAATGCAAGCGGCGCTGGGCGAGCCGGCCGTGGGCGGAGATGGAGGCCGAGGCGTTGCGCGCCTGGCTGCTCGACCGGCTGGAGGCCCGCGAACTGTGGCACCGACCGGAACCGACCCCGCGCACCGTCGCCCAGCTCGCCGACGAGCTGCGGACCGACGCCGAGTTCACCGCCGTCGCCAGGCTCTACGCCCGCGACACCGCTCTTGGTGACGTGGTCGCCGATCTCGTGCGCGACGAGCATGTACCGTTCCTCGCCGCCTGGCGGTACACCGACATGGGGCTGCGGGTCCGGGCGCAGTGGGAACGCACCTGGGATCTCCAGCGGGAGCAGGATGCCGAGGACGAGCGGATCCGGGCCGAGGAGGAGCGGCGTAAGGAGTCCGACGAGCCGCTGCCACCGGCCCCACCGCGTAAAATCATCGACATCAAGGTGCCGCCGAAGTACAAACAGACCGACTTCCGCGAGACGTCCTANTGGCGCAGCCGCGGGAAGCTGGACGTGCCCAAGGAGCGGTTCATCTCGTACCCGGATGCTTCCCGGGACGGGACCCTGCTGCTGGGCTGGGCCGGCTGGGATCATCTCCAGCAGGCGCAGGCGCTGGCCACCTATATCGCCGATCGGCGCGAGGTCGACGCCTGGGACGCCGAGAAAACCAAGCCGTTGCTCGCCGGGCTGCTGGAACTCCTGCCGTGGGTCGCGCAATGGCATTCGGAACTGGACCCGGAGTTCGGTATTCGGCCCGCGGACGCCTACACCGGCTTCCTCGACGAGCAGGTGCGCCAGCTCGGGCTGACCCGTGACGATCTCACCGGCTGGCTCCCCGCGGCCAGGAAGACGAGAACCACGGCGAAGAAGCCGGCNAATAAGCCGGCNAATAAGCCCGCCACGACTCCGGCGAAGGCGGCCCGGTCATGACCCTGATCTCGGAACTCCTCGACATCCCCGAGGCCGTGTACCCGGGGGACTTCGTCCTCGACCTGTCCCGCGGCGTGACCCAGATCGATCGCACCCTGCGCGAGTATGTCGTCACCCCCGAGCTGGCCATCCGGTTCGGGGAGGCGCTGGGTCTGATCAAGAGCGCGCTCACCGACGGCAGTAGCAAGGCCNCCTACCTCGACGGCTCGTTCGGGTCCGGCAAGAGCCACTTCATGGCTGTGCTCGGCGCGCTGGCGCGGAACCACCCCGGGGCCCGGGCGATCGGCGAGCTCGCCCCTGTCATCACCGCATTCGACGGTGACGTCATCGGCAAGCAGTTCCTCGTCGTGCCGTATCACCTCGTCGGCAAGACGTCGCTGGAGGAGGCGGTCCTCGGCGGCTACCTGGCGCACGTCCGCGCGCTGCACCCGGACGCGCCGCTGCCCGCCGTCCTCATCGACAAGCCGCTGCTCGACACCGCGGTGGCGTTGCGCGGCCAACTCGGCGACCAGGCGTTCTTCGGCCTGCTCGGCGGCGGCGACCGGAGCTCGGCTGCCGACCCGCGCTGGGGCACGTTGAACCACGGGGCCTGGGACGCCGACCGGTTCGAGCAGGCACTGACCGCCGCTCCCGCCGCGCAGGAGCGCCGCGACCTGGTCGGCACCCTGGAGAAGGCGCTGGTCGGGTTCGCCGAGCTCGCCCGGGGCGCCGCCACCGGCTACGTCAACATCGACGACGGCCTGGCCGCGATCAGCCAGCATGCCGCCGGCCTCGGCTACGACGGGCTGATCCTCTTCCTCGACGAGCTCATCCTGTGGTTCGCCACCAGGATGGCCGATCACGCCTGGGTGGCGAACGAGGCTCCCAAGGTCGCCAAGCTCGTCGAGGCGGCCAACGCCGACCGACCGGTGCCGATCATCAGTTTCGTCGCCCGCCAGCGGGACCTGCGCGAGCTCGTCGGCACCAACCTGCCCGGCACCGAACATCTTGCCTTCGCCGACAGTCTCAAGTGGTGGGAGGGTCGGTTCGGCTCGATCAAGCTCTCCGACAACAACCTGCCGCTCATCATGTCGAAGCGGGTCCTGCGGCCGCGCAGCGATGCCACCCGGGCACAGATCGACACCTCGTTCGCCGCGATGGACCGGGTCCGAGCGGACATCCGGGCCGCGCTGATGACCGCCCACGCCGACCGGGCCGCGTTCCGGCTGACCTATCCGTTCAGCCCGGCATTCGTCGAGACGCTCGTCGCGCTGTCCGGGTTCCTCCAGCGGGAGCGGACCGCGCTGCGGGTCATGCAGCAGCTACTCGTTGACCAGCGGGACACCCTGCAGCTCGGCCAGCTCGTCCCCGTCTCCGACCTGTTCGACGCGCTCATCACGGATGCGTCGCCGATCAGCGGCGAGCTCGGCGGACTGTGGCGCAACGCGCAGAAGGTCTACGGCGAGATCCGTCGGCTCATCCTGGAAAGCCACGGGCTGACCGAGGAAACCGTCACCGGGGTGGCCCCGAAACACGCCGTGCACATGGACGACCGGATCGCCAAGACCCTGGTGCTCGCCGCCCTGCTCCCCGAGGTCCCGTCGATGCGGGATCTCACCGCCCGCCGGATCGTGGCCCTCAACCACGGGTACATCCGGTCGATGGTGCCGGGTCAGGAGACGGGCGCGGTCACCCAGGTCGTCCGCAAATGGGCGGCCCGGCTCGGCGCGGTGCAGGTCAGCGGGGACGACGCAAGCCCGCTCCTGTCGGTGCGGCTCGAAGGCGTCGACATCGAGGGCATTCTGGAGAACGCCAAGGGGGCCGACTCGCCCGGCGACCGCCGGCTGACCGTGCGAACGCTGCTGTTCGACGCGCTCGGCGCCACGAAACCGGAGGGTATCGACCGCGCGACGATCGTCACCGCCACCTGGCGCGGCACCAAACGCAACGTCGAGCTCATCTACGGCTATCTTCGCGACCCCGGTGACGTGGGCGACAGCATGTTCACGCCCACCCACAACGGCTGGCGGCTCGCCCTCGACGTCCCCTTCGATCCGGACGACCACTCCCCGGCCGAGGCCCTCGACCGGGTCTCGCGGCTGCGGGACGCGCTCCCAGCGCGCACCCTCTGCTGGGTCCCGCGGCACTTCACCGCACACACCCAATGGAGCCTGGGCCGCTACCTGCGGCTGGAATACGCCGTCGGGCCGAGCTTCGACCAACTCGCCGGGCACCTGTCCGACAATGACCGGGCTATCGCCCACCAGCAGTTGACCGCGCAGCTCGACCAGCTGCGCAGCCAACTGACGAACGCGCTGCTGCAAGCCTATGGCCTCGTCACCCCGGACGAGACGGTCGTCGATCCCGCGCACGGCGGGATCGACATGTTCGTCAGCCTCGAACCGGGATTCNCGCCCCGGGTCCCCGCCGGTGCCGCCCTGCGCCCCGCCTTCGAAAACCTGCTCGACCAGGCACTGAGCTGGGAGTTCCCGGCCCACCCCCACTTCGACGGCGAGGTGCGCCCGGGTGACCTGGCAAAAGTGCACGCCCAGGTGCGCCGGGCCATCGAACATCCCGAGCACCGGATCATGGTCGAATCCAGCGAGCGGCCCGTCATGCGGAAGGTGGCCAACCCGCTGGGGCTCGGCGAGCAGAGCGACCAGTACTTCGTCCTCGGCCACCACTGGGAACGGCACCTCGGCCGAAAGATCATCGAGGCCGAGGCGGCGGGCCGGCCGGTCACGGTCGGAGACCTGCGTGCCTGGCTGGACGAGCCGAAGCGGATGGGTCTGCCCCAGGAGATCGCGGACCTTGTTGTGCTGGTCTTCGCCGAGCAGACCAACCGCGGCATCCTCCACGGCCGGCCGCTCGACGTGAGCATCCCGCGCCCGCTGCCCGCGGACGCGCGCGTTGTCGCCGAGCCGCTACCCGATCGGGACACCTGGGAGGAGGCCCGCGGCCGGGCGCACGCCCTCTTCCTGATCACTGACATCACCGAACTGTGTACCGCGCGCAACGTCGCCTTGCTGGCCACTCGGGTACGATCAGCCGTCGCGGACCGGCTTCCGAAGGTTCGCGCGCTGCACGCGGCCCTCATCCGCCGAGGACCGACCGTGCTCCGGGACGGCACCGACCCGGCGACGGAACGAGTCCGGATCGCCCAGGGCGCGCTGCGTCTCTGTGCGGACCTGGCGACCATCACCGACAATCTGGCCCTGGTCGAGCGGCTCGCCGCCTTCGACCTCCCCGCGGTCCCGCTGCACACCGGTCGGAGCCTGACCACCGCCGCCGATCTCGACGCGGCCATCCGGGAGGTGGACTGGAACATCTTCACCACCGTGGCCGACTGGGGACCCGAGCATCCGCGGGGCGCGGAGGCAGCCGCGTTGGTGACCGAGCTCGCCGCGGTCTGGGCGGCCAACGAGTACGTCCAGCACCTCCAGCCGGCGCTCACCAAGGCNGACAGGAAGGCTCGCGGGTTGCTGCTGGAATGGAGCCGACGGGTCTCCCGCCCAGCGAGCAGAACCGGCACCATCAACCCGCCGGGCGTGGCCACACCGGGCGTGGCGACACCGGGCGGCGTGGCAACCAGCGGCGCCCGCGAGGTCGATCAGGACTCGGTTGCCGAGTTCACGTCCACGCTCGCGGCGCTCACCGCCCAGGGCTGGCGGATCAAAGTCACCTGGCAGGCCGTGCGGTGACCGTGGTAGCCGCGCCGGTCCTGGTCCGGGCGAAGGTGGCCGAGGTGCTCCGCCGAGACGAGAAGGCGCGCGTCGTCGCCCTGGCCGCGGCGCCGGTGTGGCCGCACGACGAACGCCTGGAACTGCCCGGTGGCCGCGGCGTAGTGGTCCGGCCATGCGTGTCCACCCTCGCGATCCGCGACGAGCTGCAACAGGTCGACGATCTCCCTGCCGGGGAGGTACTCGTCCTGCTCACCGAGTACGAAACCGGCGAGCTGGGGACGAGCATCACTGCCCGGCTCGCCGGTCAGAAGATCCTGCCGCTTGATCGCTGGCAGCAGCTCACCAGCCTGTTTCGGGCACACGGCATCGATCCGGCCCTCGTCGACGAGCAGTGGGCGGTGAACGCGCTGCTCGCCACCCCCCCGCCGGACGGGTATCCCGCCGCGCGCAACGGCTACCTGGACCGGGCCACGGCATTGGCCACACTCGCCGAGACCCAGGCCGGGCTCACCCCGCTCGACCTCGACCTCGCGGGCCTGCTGCGATGGAGCCTCGACGCCGAACACCTCGCGCGGTGGCGCGCGTTGGACCCGGCGGTGCGTACCGGCATGAGCGGATGGCTTGCCGGCCGCGGCGGTCGAGGCGACGTGGTGGCCGCCGTTCTCCGGTGCTTCGCCGGGCCCTACGGTCCCGACGCCGTCGCCGTCGGACTGGTGCTCGCGGCTCTCAGCCATCCCGAGGTCCGGGACACGGCGCAGGTGCCGCGCACCATGCTGGAGACGCGGGTGGTCGACGGCGCTCTCGCCCCGTCCGTCGCCGCGGAATGGGGACGCGCGGCTGAAGGGCTGGTTCAGCGGCTGCTCGGCCAGGAGGGGCGGGCCGTGGCTGGCGGAATCCTGCGACGCGCCGAGGAGATCCTGGCCGGGCAGGGCGCCGCTGAGCTGTCTTATCCCAGCGCCGTCCTCGAATCCGGTCTCACCCAGCGCCTGCGGCACATTGGCTCGCAGGTCGCCGCGGTGCTGCGCAAGCGGCGGCCACGCGCCGAGGATCTGGGGCCGGTCGAACATGAGGTGGCGCGGCTGAACGCGCACGCGCTGGCCGCCGACCATGCCGAGCGGGTGAGTCGCGCCGAGATGGCCGTTCGGCTGCTGCGCTGGCTGGCCCAGGAGGCCGCGTCCGCCCGACCACCGGCGCCGAGCCTTGCCGAGGCGTCCCGTCGGCAGCAGGACCAGGACGCATGGGTCGACCTGGCCCGGGCGCGGGTGTGGGAGGGCGACGTCGATCAGGTGGTCGCCGCGGCCTACCGGACACTGTGCACGACGGTCGACGCCCGTCGCCGCGAACACGAACGGCGGTTCGCGAATCTGCTCGCCGACCACACCCGCACCGGGTCGACGCTGGGCGAGCTGCTGCCGGTGGAGGACGTGCTCGACCAGATCGTGGTGCCGCTGGCCGGCCGATGCCGGCTGCTGCTGCTCGTACTGGACGGGATGTCCACCGGGGTGGCGCGGGAGCTGCTCGCCGACCTGTCGACCCGGGGCTGGGTAGAACACACCCTCACCCCGGCCCGACCGGTGCTGGCCACCCTGCCGTCGGTCACCCGGACCTCGCGGACGAGCCTGCTGTGCGGGCGGCTCGTGGACGGCACGCAAAGCCAGGAGAAGGCATCCTTCGCCGAGCGGGGCTGGCCGCTGTTCCACAAGGGCGACCTCGCCGCGGCCGGTGCCGGCGAGGTGCTTGAGCCGCGCGTCGCGGACGCGATCAGGGGCGACGCCCCCGTGGTCGGCATCGTTGTGAACACCGTCGACGACACCCTGGACAAGGGTGGGCGCACCCCCTGGACCGCCGGCTCGGTCGATCGGCTGCTCGACCTGCTGGCCACCGCGGACGGATCGGGCCGGGCCGTCCTGCTGGTCAGCGACCACGGCCACGTCCATGAACGCGGCTCCCGGCTGGTTTCCGACGACAGCGGCGGCGCGCGGTGGCGATCCTCGGCGCGCCCGCCCGACGAGGACGAGGTCACGCTCATCGGCCCGCGGGTGCTGCTGGGCGGCGGCCGGATCGTCGCCGCCTGGAACGAACGGCTACGTTATACGGCCCTGCGCAACGGCTACCACGGCGGCGCCAGTGCCCAGGAGATCGTGATCCCGTTGGCGCTGCTGCGTCGGGTCGACCTCGACCTGCCCGGTTGGACTCCCTTGCACCATGCCGCGCCTCCCTGGTGGGTGGAGCCGATGGCCACGGGCACCACGCCGGCCACGGGCACCACTCGGGCCACGGGCACCACGCCGGCCACGGGCACCACGCCGGCCGGACGTGCCGGCTCGGCCGCACAGCCGGACCTCGGTCTGTTCGACGAGTCCGAGGTGACGCCGCAACCGTGGGTGGATCGCGTGCTCGATACCGAGGTGATGCGGGCTCGGCTCGCCCGGATGCGTCGCGGGGCCATGCCCGCGGACCGGCTCGGGCTGCTCCTGCGGGCGCTCGACGCCCGTGGCGGCGCCGCCNCGCGGGCCACGGTCGCCCGCGCGCTCGACGTGCCGGACGCGCGGATCGCCAGCCACCTCGCCGCGGCGCAGCGGGTGCTGAACATCGACGGCTACGAGGTGCTGCGGATCGATGGTGACACCGTGCGGCTGAACGCCGCGTTGCTGGCGACGCAGGCCGGTCTGACGTGACCATCTCCGAACAACGCCGACGGGAGGTGATCGACGCGCTTCGGCGCGGAACCGTGCCGCGGCAGGGCCTGGATGTGCTCGCGGTCGGTCTTGACCGCTTCACCACGGCGATCGAGGAGGATCTCGACCGGCTCGCCGGCGGACAGGCGACGTTCCGGGCGATCCGCGGCGAGTACGGCGCGGGAAAGACGTTCTTCACCCGCTGGCTCGCCGAGCGGGCCAAGGCCCGGGGGTTCGCCACCGCCGAGATCGCGATCTCCGAGAACGAGACCCCGCTGCACCGGCTCGAAACGGTCTACCGCCGGCTCGCCGAACGGCTCGCGACCGCCGAATTCGCGCCGAGCGCGCTGCGTCCCATCGTCGATTCCTGGTTCTTCGCGCTGGAGGAGGACGTTCTCGCCGGCGGCGAGGTCGTCGAGAATGAGCTGGCGCGCCGGGTCGACGAGTTGCTGGAACAGCGGCTGGCCGCCGTCGGGCGGGTCGCGCCGTCCTTCTCAGCCGCCCTACGGGCGTACCGGCGGGCGACCGCGGCCGGCGAAACCGCGGCCGCGGNGGGNCTGATCGCTTGGCTGGGCGGGCAACCGCACGTGGCGGCGGCGGTGAAACGGGCCGGCGGTGTCCGGGGCGACCTCGATCACGACGGAGCGCTCGGCTTCCTGCAGGGGCTGCTCGCGGTGCTCACCGACAGCGGCCATGCCGGTCTCGTGGTCGTCCTCGACGAGGTCGAGACGCTGCAGCGGGTCCGGGGCGACATGCGTGACAAGGCGCTCAACGCGCTGCGCCAGCTCATCGACGACGTGGACGCTGGGCGATTCCCCGGGCTGATGCTCGTCATCACCGGCACTCCCGCGTTCTTCGACGGACCGCAGGGAGCGCAACGGCTCGCCCCGCTCGCGCAGCGGCTCCACGTCGACTTCCTCCCGGATCAAGCTTTCGATAACCCTCGGGCGGTGCAGCTGCGACTGCCCGGGTTCAACCGGGATTCCCTGCTGGAGCTCGGCGGCCGGATCCGGGAGCTGTACAGCTCCGGCCATGGTGATCCGGAGCGGTTCGCCACGGCAGTGGACGAAGGCTACCTGGCCGAGTTCGCGCAGGCCGTGGTCGGGCAGTTCGGCGGGCGAGTAGGCGTCGCGCCCCGCATCTTCGTGAAGAAACTCGTCGATGTGCTCGACCGCGTCGACCAGCATCCCGCCTTCGATCCCCGGCGTGCGTACGTCCCGCGGCTGTCCGCCACCGAGCTCACCGACACCGAACGTGCGGCGATGCCCAGCCCGCCACAACCGCCCCCGGCGGCATCGGTCGACGACATCGACCTACCGCTGTGATCTCCCGGACGTCCGCGGCCTCGGGGGCTTCCGGGGCCTCGGGGGCTTCCGGGGCCCCGGGCTTCGCCGCCCTCGACCCGGCCGTCCAGTATCACGTCGTCAACAGTCTGCGGTGGCCTGCCCTGCGCCCGTTGCAGGAGGCGGCGATACGTCCGGTCCTCGACGGGCATGACGTGCTGCTGCTGGCACCGACCGCCGGTGGGAAAACCGAGGCGGTGGCGCTGCCCCTGCTGTCCCGGATGGCCGGGGAGAAATGGCGCGGGCTGTCGGTGCTGTATGTGTGTCCGCTGCGGGCGTTGCTGAACAACCTCGAACCGCGGCTGGCCGCGATGTGCGAATGGCTCGGCCGGCGGGCCGCCGTCTGGCATGGAGATGTCGCCGACTCGGTGCGCGGGCGGCTGGCCGTGGATCCGCCGGATCTTCTGCTGACCACCCCGGAGTCGATCGAGGCGATGCTCGTCTCCGCGCGCGTCGATCATCGATGGCTCTTCGCCGGCCTGCGGACGGTTGTCGTCGACGAGGTCCACGCCTTCGCCGGTGACGACCGCGGTTGGCATCTGCTGGGGGTGTTGGCCCGGTTACGCGGGCTCGCCAACCGGCCGGTACAGCGGATTGGTTTGTCCGCAACTGTCGGGAACCCGGACGTACTGCTCGACTGGCTCGCGGACGGATCCGCCCGGCCGCGCGCGGTCGTCCGGCCGAGTGACGTGACGGCCACCACGGACGTGACGGCCACCACGGACGCGACAGCCACCACGGAGGTCGGGATCGACTACGTGGGCTCCCTGCGTAACGCCGCCCTCGTGGTCGCCCGCCTTCATCAGGGGATGAAGAGGCTGGTCTTCTGCGATTCCCGCAGCCAGGTCGAGGAGTTGACGGTTGCGCTGCGTGACCTCGGGGTACGGACGTATGTATCCCACTCGTCCCTGTCACGGGATGACCGGCGGCAGGCCGAGGCCGCCTTCGCGACATCCACCAACTGCGTCATCGTCGCCACTTCCACCTTGGAGCTGGGGATCGACGTCGGTGACCTGGACCGCGTCATCCAGATCGGCGCCCCCGCCACGGTGATCTCCTTCCTGCAACGCCTCGGGCGGACCGGGCGGCGCCCCGGGACCCGACGCAACACGCTGTTCCTGGCAACGTCGCAGAACTCTCTGTGGCTCGCGGCGGCTATCACGCTGCTGTGGCAACGCGGATACGTCGAGCCGGTCGTCCCGCCCGTGCTTCCCCGTCACATCGTCGCCCAGCAGATCCTCGGACTGGCCCTGCAGGAAGGCCGCCTCGTCGACCGCGACGTCTGGCAGTGGCTCGGCGGGCTTGCCCGGACTCCGGGCGCGGTCGACGTACTGGCGCATCTGGCCAGCTCCGGGTTTGTCGTGCACACCGACGGGCTGGTATCGATCGGCCCGCGGGCGGAGAAGGAATACGGGCGACGCTACTTCCTCGACCTCACGTCAACCTTCGCCGGCGAATCGATGGTGCAGGTCTGGTGGGGACGTAGCCTGCTCGGCCAGCTGCCACCGATCGCGCTCGCGGCTCGACCGGAGCACGGACCGCGGGTGGTTCTTCTCGGCGGTCGTGCCTGGAAGGTGAATCATGTCGACTGGCGGAGAAGACGAGTCCAGGTCGAACCGAGCCGCTACCCAGGCCGGTCCCGGTGGAACGGCGGGGCCCGGGTCATGTCCTATCCGCTCGCCCAGGCTCACCTCGACGTCCTCGCCGGGCAAACGGCCGGCATCGAGATATCCCGGCGGGCCGCCGACGCGTTGGACAAGCTCCGCGCGCAGCATTCCTTTGTCAGTGTCAGTGTCAGTGACGAGCCGGGCGAACGCACCTACCTCACCCGCGACCCCGAGAAGCGGCCGATCTGGTGGACATTTGCCGGGTTCGCGGCCAATTCGGCCCTCGCCTCGGGGCTCGGCGAGCTGGTTGACGCTGACGCGCCGGTCGGCGATCTCAGGCTGCGGCTTCGCCCGCACGTCAACTCCGCCGCGCTACGGACAATGCTCGATGTTCGACGTGACGACCTCGTTGACGCTCTTCCGGCCATCGATGTCGAGGCTGCCGATGGGCTCAAGTTCTCCGCGGCGATTCCCCTCGAACTCGCGATCGAGACGCTAGCCGCACGCCTCACCGATCCATCCGCCGTCCACGCGACGCTGAAGGCAATCATCCGGGAGGAGACTGCGCCTCCGCCTGGGGGATGGTAGCCGTGAACGGATTGATCGCGGCGGCGATGACGTCGGCCGACATCCAAGCCGGACGCCGACGCCGGGCTGGAGCGCATCGAGGAAGTGACCCGCCGCTTGCCCCACCGCTGCTTTCGCCTTCGACCAGTTCGGGCCGTTGCCGTAAGGTCAACGTTCGGGCGTGGCCAAGATCTTGAACAACATGGTGTTGGCGGTGGTGAGCGTCTGGGCGTCGACCCGGCGCAGGCATTCACCCAGGGCGGCCTTGGCCACGAACGTGACCAGGCCCATCACGGCCCACTGCCCCTCCCCCAGGTCGACGCAGAACCCCTCGTCGGTGGCGTGCTCCACGACCAGGGCGACCAGCACGGTCGGCTCGTCGGCGATCTCGTTGTAGACCGTGGAGCTGAGGATCAGCACCGCCTGCGGCGCCGGCCCGATGCCCGCGGTCCAGATCTCACCGCGCCGCGGTGGCCTCACCCGGCGGCGTCGGCGAGATTGGGCAGCCCCGACACCGCGAGAGCCCGCTGGTTGGCCTCCCCGAAGGCGAGGGCCGCGCCGGCCACCGCCGGGTCGGCCCGCACCCAGGCCCCGTGCGCGGCGCAGCGCCGACGCATGTCCTCGGCGTCAAGCACGCCCTCGACCCAGGCGTTCATCGAGGTGTGCTCGGCCTCGGCGTACCGCTTGACCGCCTCGTAGGCCTCGTCCGAGAGCCGGAGCGTGATCGTGCGCGACATGCGCAACATGCTAGCAAGATCTGACAGCGGTATCCGCCGCAGCGTGGAACGCATGGTCGCACCATCCGGCCACCAAAATCGACAGATTATATGCCTATTTATGTGATTCCGTTGCTCTAGCCGGCGGGTCATCTGCCTGGGCGGGACGCGGGCCGTGGAATGTCCGTGGCCCCGACGACGCTGGACTGCGCAGGCATTGTCCTGCCTACCGTGAAGGAGGGTTCACCATGAGCGCCACGCCGTCCTCCCCTGGGTCGTCCACCCCACCGGCCGCGGTCCCACCGGCCGCCACCCTTTCTACCGCGGGCCCGTCTTCCGCCGCACCCTCCTCCGCGGGCCTGCGCCCACAGCCCCGGATCGACATTCGCCGGGCGGACGACAGAGCGGCGACGCACGTCGGCTGGCTCGACTCCCACCACTCCTTCTCGTTCGGCCATCACTACGATCCGTCAAACACCCACCACGGTCTGCTGCTGGTGAACAACGACGACACGGTCGCTGCCGGGACCGGGTTCGAGACCCATCCGCACCGGGACATGGAGATCGTCACCTGGGTCCTGCGCGGATCGCTCGTGCACCAGGACTCCACCGGCCACTCCGGCGTCATCTACCCGGGACTCGCGCAGCGGATGAGCGCCGGTCGCGGGATCCTGCACTCGGAGAAGAACGACTCCTGGCGTCTCGACGGCGGCGGGGAGCCGCATGACGAGCCGGTGCATTTCGTCCAGATGTGGGTCGCGCCGGACCGTCGGGGCATCGACCCCGGCTACGAGCAGCTGGAGATCGACGACGAGCTGCTACGCGGCGGCCTGGTACCGGTAGCGTCCGGGATGGCCAGGCACCGCGGGCAGAGCGCGATCACGATCAGAAACCGGTTCGCGGCCCTGTGCGCCGCCCGGCTCAGCCCTGGTCGGGACGTCACGCTTCCCGAGGCTCCCTACCTGCACCTGTTCGTGACGCAGGGCGAGGTGACGCTGGAGGGGACGGGTGTGCTGCGCGCCGGGGACGCGGTCCGGTTCACCGCAACCGGCGGTCAGCGGGTCAGCGCCTCGGCTCCCGCTGAGATCCTGGTCTGGGAAATGCATAAAGCGATCGAGGATTTTTTGGGATAGCAAACTTATTGCTGGTGAGGGCGTGTCTCCGCTGGTGGGAGGGCATTTTCGCATCCTTTCAAGACGTGCGATCAGCGGCGGTGACCGGCGGCGGTCTGTGTCTGAGACGTGCCCGAAGGATCNTGCGCTGTCGGCCGACAGGGCAGCCGCGATACGGGCCCGGCAAATCTCCTCGTCCCCGTCGATGCACTGGGCGTAGATCGTCAGCAGCATCTGAACCGTGTGGCCCGCCCACTGAGCGACCCGCGTCGGCGGGACACCCGCCGCCAGCCAGCCGGACAGGCAGGCGTGACGCAGCGAGTAGGTAGTCTGAGCAACCATCAATGACCTCCGGAGGGGACTGTCGCCTTCAGGCGACAGGGGAATCCGGCACGGACCGCAACGGTTATACCGGCCACGCTGGTATAATCAACGGCATGTCCCGGACGGTGCAGGTCGGCGCGGGTGGCGCCTATGACCTCGGTTACCACGTCGTGTGGTGCCCGAAGTACCGCCGTGCTGTCCTCGTCGGTCCGGTCCGAGACCGGCTTGACGGGCTGATCCGCGAGAAGTGCGCCGAGCATGACTGGCTGATCGTCGCGCTGGAGATCGAGCCCGACCACGTGCACCTGTTCGTGAAAGCTCATCCGAAGCACGCCCCGTCGTACATCGCCAACCAGCTCAAAGGCTTCACGTCCCACG
>NZ_JPGU01000024.1:27605-67482 GCF_000732115.1 Frankia sp. CeD | reverse complement strand
CCGGGCCCGGATCCTCACACCACCACCGGCCCCAGCCCCCCGCACCCCGTCTCACACCGTCTACCTGCACAAACAGACTTTGCGGGTCACCCTGGGTGACCTGACCGGGGCGGACCCGTGGGGGCACGGCGGATCCCGTTCCACGCTGCGGCGATCCCCGGTGCTAACACCGGGTTGCTTGCTCCGTCGCCATGTTCACGTCCACGGCGCCGCCATCGACCCTGGCGGCGCCGTGAACGTCCGATCCCCGTGCCGCGGTGGCGTGGGGTGGGATGGCGGACCGGCTACCGTCAGCCGCCACGCATCGTTCTCGCCGATCCCACCCGCCCTCAGAACGGCAGGCGATAACGGAACGTAACCGTCGTCGGGGCGGTGTCGCGACCGCAGGTCCCGGCCCAGGCGCCCGGAGAGGACACCCCGTTCATGATCGTTCCCTGCACACAATTGCCGAATGCGCACACAATGCGCACACAAACCCATTTCGATCTTGAATAGATGATCTTCGATTTCGCAAAACCGCAGGTCAGAGACCATCTGTCTGGAGCCGGCGAGGGGACTCGAACCCCTAACCGCTCGATTACAAGTCGAGTGCGCTACCAATTGCGCCACGCCGGCGGGCGATCTCACGATACCCGACCGCCGCACTGAGACGCTGAGGCCACCGGCCGGTTCGCCGCCGGCCCGGCAAGATCAAAAGGGTACCCGTGGCGTGCCCCGCCGGTTGCCCGGCGCGAACCCGGCGAGCACCTACAACCGGTCGACGTGTCGGCACCCGCTCCTCGATCGTGAAGCGGGCGAGGAGCTCCAGCTCGGCCCGGTCGACCCAGTCGACCCGGTCAGCGCCGCCATCGGGGTACCCCGAGCGGCACCGATACCGCCGTCCACATTCTTGCCACCGAAAAATGTGGTGCCGGAATCGGTGAACAAATTTTGTCACAGCGGTTGTCGGGCAGTTCGTGGCGGTACGGTCGAGCACGAGGCCAGGCGTGCGGGAACGCCGTAAAGTGCCGTCTCCCGTGAATCGTCTCCAGAATTATCGGACGACGAGCTCCACCAAAGAGCCCCACCAAAGAGTGATTGACGTTGCTTGTCCGCGAGATAGGTTGTCCAAAATAGCGAAGGGCCAACCATGCTGATCGTTGCGTTGACAGGCGTCGCACGTCTGTGTGCCCGCCGTCGCTGGATCGCGGTCGGCATGTGGGCGGTGCTCCTCCTGCCCGCGGTGTTCTTCGTGATCGCGGGTCACGCGCAATACAGCCACGATGTGACGGTTCCCGGTTCCGAGTCGCAGCGGGCAATGAATCTGGCGCGCAAGGTGATTCCGGGCGGCGTCCTGCCGGACACCGAACAGATCGTGCTGCACGCCAGGCGCGGCACGCTGGCGGACCCGCTGGTGCACCGACAGGTCGAGGAGCTGCTCGCCGATGTCGGGAAGCTGCCGGGGGTACTCACCGTCGCCGACCCGTTCGGACCACTAGGCAGGATGGTGCTGGGTGTGTCACCGGTCAGTGCCGACGGGCGCACGGCGGTGGCTCCGGTAATCATGAAAGCGTCGGCGCTCGAACTCGACCTCGGCGCGATCAAACGGGTCTCGGCCACGGCCCGGTCCTACGGCGGTCCCGAGCTTCAGGTGGAGCTGGGCGGACCGGGCGCGACCGCGCTCACCTCGGCCGGCGTCCCGATCCGACCGCTGCTGGCCGCTCTCGCCGTCGCGCTGGCGGTCTTGTGCCTGACCCTGCGTTCGAGGGTGGCCGCCATGATCGCCGCTGTCGTCGCGGCCATGGCCACCGTCACCACCGTGGCCGTCACGACAGTACTGTCCCACCATGTCCTGACTACTCCCTTCGCCGCTCTGCTTGGCGGCATGATCGCCCTCGGGGTCAGCCTGGGCGGGTCCGTCCTGGTCGTGTACCGGGCGCAGACCGCGTTGGCACGGGGTGTGGGCCCGGTCGACGCGGCCACCGAGGCGATGGTGAAGTCGGTCGCCGCCCTGGCCTCCGGTGGCGTGTGCCTGAGCGTGGCGATGACCGGCGTGCTCCTGCTGGACCTGGGCCCATTCACGGGNGTCGCCCTCGCGGCCGGGGTGGCCGGGGTGCTCAGCGCCCTGGTCACCCTCACGCTGTTGCCAGCGCTGCTCGTCCTCGGCGGCACCCGGATGCTGGGCTGGGTCGGACGGCATTCCCTGACCACGACGGGTCGTGGCCTACCGCACCGGCCGGGCGTGCGATCGTGGTGGGCCAGGCAGGTGGGGCGCCACCCGGCTGTCGCCGTGGCCGTGGCGTGTGTGCTGCTTGTCGCCATGGCGGCACCGGTGGTAACCCTGCGGCTCGGTGGCGCCGACGCGGGCGCGGAGCCCACGTCGGCCACCGCGCGACGCGCGTATGACGTGGTCAGCCGCGACTTCTTCAGCGGTCTCAACGGGCCGATGCTCGTCGTCGTCGACCGGGGGGAGGGCAGCCGGACCGTCGCCGTGACCGACGTCGTCGCCGCCCTCAACACGACGCCGGGGGTCAAACACGCATACGTTTCGTTCGACAGTCCCGAGTCGGGCCTGGCCCTGATCCAGGTACTGCCGCAGGCGGGGCCCCGGTCGACGGACTCCTACGATCTGGTGCACCGACTGCGCAACGACGTCCTGCCGGCGGTACTGCGGCCCACCGTGAGCCGCGCTTACGTGGGCGGGCAGGCGGCGTTGTTCGCCGACATGGCCGCGGACTTCCGCGACGCGCTGCCGATGTTCGCGTTCGTGGTCCTGCTCGCGGTGGGCGCGCTGACCTTCCTCACGGCGTCCTCGCGCGTCACCGCCGCCGTGCTCGCCGTTTCGGAGCTGTCGTGCGGCCTTGCGACGGTCGGTGTCCTGGCGACGGTCTTCCAGCAGGACCGTTTCGCCGGGAAACTGGGCCTCCAGGCCGGTCCGATCGAACCGTTCATCCTGGTCTTCGTGCTGGTCGTCGGGTTCGGCCTATCCCCGGGCATGAACCTGAGCCTGCTGAGCAGACTGCGCGAAACCGATGCGCCAGGCTGGCGGGCGCTCGAAGGCGACGCGGTCAGCCGCGGCCACGCCGACGTGGGGCACGTCGTCCTCACCATGAACCTCATCATGATCCTGGCGTTGTCGGTGGTCGTGGCGCAGCCGTCCCGCACGCTGAAGCTGCTCGGGGTGGGTCTGGCGGTCGGTGTGGCGCTCGACGCATTCGTGGTGCGAGCGGTCGTCCTCCCTGCGCTGGTGCACCTGGATCGGCGCCGTGAAACCGCTGGCGGCGTACCCGCGCAGCGCCGGCCGGCGAGGGCGGCCACGAGGTCGTACGACCCGCCGTCGGCGCCATCCCACGCGGGCAACGGCACGCGCGGCGGCCGTTTCTCCCGGAGGAGTACATAGGGATGGGGCCCGGGCGTGTTGCGTTACTTCCCCGTTATCGGTAGGTAGGGCCGCGCGAAACCTTCAAAAGTTAGATCATCCAATTCTACGGCTTACGGGCCACGGCGCCGTATCCATCCACTGCGGCAAAGCCCTCGGCGCCGTCCGGCTGCCACTGCGAGATCGACACCACACCCGGCTCTAGAAGGTCCAGACCGTCGAAGAAACGGGCAACCTGATCCGGACTGCGCAGGATGTAGGGGACCGCGCCCGTGTCGTCATAGCCCTGCTGGGCTTCGTCGAAGCCCTCGCTGGTGTTGGTGCTGTCCCACAGCAGTAGATAGCTGCCGGACGGGACGGCGGCCACCACCCGCGCCACGATCGCCCGTGCCTCATCAAAGTCGGCGACGTGCCCCAGGATCCCCATGAACATGACGACGATCGGCTCGTTGAAGTTCAGTACGTTCTTGGCACCAGCAATGATCCGGTCCGGATCGTGGAGATCAGCGTCGAGATAGGTTGTCACACCTTCCGGTGTGGTGTTGACCAGCAGGGCGCGGGCGTGTACTAGTACCAGCGGGTCATTGTCGACGTACACGATGCGGGAATCGGGTGCGATGCGCTGGGCGACTTCATGGGTGTTCTGCATCGTCGGNAGGCCAGTGCCGATGTCGAGGAACTGGTGGACGCCCCTCTCGCCGGCGAGGTGGGCCACAGCCCGGATGAGGAACCGCCGGGACTCCTTGGCCAGGGTGACGATCCCCGGGAACACCTTGATGTAGGCGTCGCCGGCCTCGCGGTCCACCGGGTAGTTGTCCTTGCCGCCCATCCAGTAGTTCCAGATCCGAGCTGAATGCGGCGTCGTCGTGTCGATCTTCGAATGGCCCGTCGGGTTCCCGGTGCCATTGTGCTGCTCAGCCACGTCTCTCCTTACGCTGGCTCGGCCGGGCGAACCCGGCGAAGCAGGAAGATCCAGTCGGAGTGTGGCCTGTGGGCCAACCTCGGCTACCGATTTTAGGGTATATCATCGCAAATAGCGGCGGATCAACTGCTGGGACATGTACTCTCGGCCGGCCTGTGGGGCGCCAGAAGTCGGCTTGGGCCTGTGAGCTGGGACGATGTGCGGCGCGGCTGCCGGCATCATGGTCACCTGCGTCGGTGTGGCTGTTCTATCTGTTCTATCTGTTCTGTCTGATCTTCGTTCGGGTGTGTGGGGCTGGCTGGTGCTGCTCGGCCGGTCGTCGGCATCCAAGGACATCGAGTTGCTCGTGCTGCGGCACGAGGTCGCAGTGCTGCGCCGCATCCACCCGAAGTCCGTTCCTGATCCGTGACCGGGCGGGACAGTTCACCGCATCGTTCGACGCGGTCCTCGCCGACGCGGTCCTCGCCGACGCCGGCATCACCGCGGTCGCGATCCCGCCCCGAACTCCCAGGCGGACGCCTACGCGGCCCGCTACAGCGAACGACGCCCCACCGTAGCCGCGATCTTCAGCCACCACGGCCCGACCAGCCCGTTGCTGATCTGACCAAGAAAAGGACCACACGTCGCCCCGCCCTCGGCGGCTTGATCAACGAATACGAACGGGCCGCCTAAAAGCCTAGATCAACGCCGATGACCCAGTTCTGGCACCCCGCAGGTTTCGGTCGGTCGATTTGACGCGTCCGGGCCCACGTCCTTCTATGACTTCATGACTGTGAGTAGTCAGTTGATTCGAAAGGTGCTGCTGCCTGCCGTCGGGCTGGGGGTCTTGTCGGCGCTTGCCGCGACACCCGCGGCCGCCGACGGTGGCCGCGGCGGGCCGACGCCCGGCTCCGGCGCCGCGGAGACCTTCCTTCAAGCGACACTCATGCCGTTGAACCATTCCGGCGCCCGCAGCACCGCTACCGCGATCCTGCGGGGCGACCAACTCACCATCTCGATCTTCAGTCGCGGGCTGGCGCCGGCTCTGCCGCACGCGCAGCACATCCATATCGGTGGCCGCCACGTCTGTCCACCGCCGAACGTGACCGGCACCGGCGTCCACGGCCACTTCCGGACCGTTGACGGCAACCCGTGGCGTGGCCCGGTCGCGGTGTCGCTGACCACGTCCGGCGACACCAGCCCGGCCAGCGAGCTGGCGGTGGCGAGGTTCCCGGTTGGGAATGCGACCTACCACCGCACGTTCACGGTCACCCCGGCGGTCGCCGCGCAGTTGCGGGCCGGTGAGGGCGTGATCGAACAGCACGGTGTCGACTTCAGCCACAACGGCCGCTACGACGGCCCCGGCCGCAGCGAGCTCAATCCGGCCCTGCCCGAGGAGGCGACCGACCCGGCGGCCTGCGGCCGGCTCGTCCCGGCGCCCGATGGCCGGCGGCACGCCCAGGTGAACTGATCGGCCGTCGTGGCGCAGGTGGGGCACCTGCGCCACGACGGGCGACCGTANCGAAGTCAGCGAACGGATGGGTTCATCAGCGTGGCATCCGGCGAGTCCGCCGGGGTCGTACGTCGGCCGCCCAGCCGCGGCGTCCAGCGGGGCCCTGGTGAACGAGCGCCAGGCCCGCGTCAGTGAGCATCGGTTGCAGACCACGCAGGATGTCGAGATAGGTCGCGCGTGCTGCGAGCGCCACGCCGGCGCGTAGTTCCGGGCGTCGGTGCGCGGCGGCGCCATGGCGCACCACGGCCAGCGCCGCCATGCTGGCCGGGCCAGGAGTGGGGTTCGGGTCTGCCGGCGGCGGAGGCTTGCCGCCGCCGAGTGCCTCGGCGAACCGCAGATACCAGTCGCACAGCTCGGTCGTCTCCACCGTGACCGCTTCCTGGGCTGCGGCCAGATCGGGCAGCGCGGCGGAGATCTCTATGGTCGAGGCGATCATGTTGACGCCGCCCCCGGCCCGCAGGATGTCGGCCGGCCAGGGCACGTCGCCGGCGTGCAGCAGCTGCGCGGTCCGGCGCAGCCGCAGCGCCCCGCCGACGACGGTCATGAGCGCGTCGACGTCGAGCCGGCCGTCAGGCTGCTCCGACAGGTACTGACGGACCGCGTCGTCGAGCAGCCGCCCGGCGCGGATGGCATCGCGGGCCGCGGCGGCCACCTGCTGGTCCCGGCTGGGACGGCGGAGGGCCGCATCGTCCGAGCCCGCGGTGTCGGCGTCCTCTGTTCGGGATGCGCCGGCTGTTTGGGATGCGCCGGCTGTTCGGGAGGCGCCGACCCGGCTCACGAGCACACCGATGGTGTCCGCGGGGCCGTCCGGATGGCCCGACATGTCGGTATAGGCCGGGTCCAGCCAGGGCGAGGTTCGCGGCCGGGCGCTGGGCGGATCGTCATCACCGGGTGCCCGCATGACGACCAGGGCGAGGAAAGCCGCGCCCATCCGATAGGCCGCGGCGGCACGGTGCCGGATTACCGCCGCCGCTCCTCGCGGCCACAGCAGCGCTCCCACGGCCAGGCTAACCCCGAAGCCGATCATAACGTCCTGAATGCGGACCAGCCCCACCCGCCAGCCTAATGGTTCAACGATGTTGAAAAGGATGAGGATGGCAACGGTGAAGCCTGCCTGGCCCAGCGCGAAGAACGACTTCCGTCGCATGTAGCCGGCGACGAACACAGCCAGCGGCAGCAGCGGCCACGATACTACGGTGTGGGTATCGATCAGGGCGACGAACAGGCCACCCACCACAATGCCGATCCCGGTGCCCAGCAGGTCCCGCAGGATCGTCGAGCTGGTCGCCACCACGTTCGACCGCAGCACCGACAGGGTACCCAGCACGACCCAGAAGCCGTGCTGCACCTCGGTGTTCTGGGCCAGGGCGACAGCGAGGGCGAGCCCCACGGCGCCGCGGACGCTGTTGCGGAACCACACCGACNGGATGCTGGCATATCCGGCGGCCAGATCGGTGGCGGCGGCGCCTCGCCGGGTGAGCCGCCTTAGCCTGGCGGGCCAGCCACGCGGCCGCACCCAGGAGCGCAGCGCCGGTGCCGGCGCGGTCACCTGCAGCACGTTCGTCGCCAGCNCCCGGGNCCCCCGGGCCAGCCTGCGCAGCCGGAACGCCTCGGCGATCGCGAGGTCCGCCGGCGGCTGCTCCGACTCGGCGACCACGAGATCATCCATCTTCTGGGCCGATCGGGCGCTCCACCCGTCAGCGTCCGGCGCCGGCCGGCTGACTTGCCCCTCCAGGTAGTCCAGCAGGGCCGTGCGCATCCTCCGCTCAGCCCGCTCCAAACGGTCCAGGCCGAGCCTCTCGCTCGGCCGTGGACCGCGGTCGAGTCGATCGGCCGCGGCGGCGAGCGTGGCAGCGGCGGCGGTGTGGATCTCGGCAGCTTCGCGGGGGAAGCATGCCGCCGCGATCCGATTCCGGTCCGCACGCGGTTCGGCGAACGGGACCAGCCAGTTGACGTCCACGACGAGATNCCCCAGCGCCGCGGTGCGCCCGCCGACACCGCTGGGCCGGTGCGCGGTCTCGGCGAACCTGCGGCGCAGGTGGAACACGTCGGTCCAGATCCGGGGAACTTCGTCCGCCCCGGTCCCGTCCGCCCCGGTCCCGTCAGACTGCGGAAAAGGCATGGTCGTCCACGCCACCCCGGCGGCCATCGACCGACACGCCTGGGCCAGCGCGGCACGCAGCCGTGTTGGGGGCCGCTCCGTCCACAGCACCATGGCCGCGGTGACGGCCACCACCATGGCGGCCCCCCAGCCGGCGAGCCGTTCCGGAATGGCGGACACCGGGCCAGGCGTCATCACCGACAGGACGAAGGCCATCAGCGTGGCCCGTCCGGCGGCGGCGAAATACGCGTTGNGGACCCCGGAAAACAGCACGACCAGGGCGACCAGCGCGGTCACCGGTGCCGCCAGCCAAGGTGTCCGGGAGCACAACGCGCCGATGACGATGAGCGAGACGGTGATAAGCACGAACGCGACGTAGGCCAACAGCCTGGTCTTGGTCGGCCCGGTGAAGTCGATGAACTCCAGCAGGGTGTAGGCGCCGAACCAGGCGAACAGGCTCAGCCGCACGTCCCCACCAGCCAGATAGGTGACGGCCAGCAGCGTGGGGGCGATGAAGGCAACCCGGACGGCCGCCTTGAGGTTGATCAGCCCGGGGTCGTCGGGGAACGCTCTGGTGAGCCGTCCCAGCCATCCGTCCTGCATCGGCCCCTCCACCTCTGCCCTGGACCATCGCCGTACCTACTTAAACCGTCCTAGCCGAACTGTCCTAGCCGACGGCCGGTGAATTTGGGGGACCTGAGTACGGTCTGCGGTCCCTGAACCGTGCCTGGCTTCCCACAGTTCGGCCGCTGCGCGATCATGCGGATCCGACCTCGTGAACGTTGGTGGTCACCGCGCTCGCCGGCCGTGCTGTCCTCGATCAGGGGCACCTACGAGGAGGCTTATCCAGGCCTCTCAGCTCAGATGATCTAGATCATGCATTGTCGTAGGGCAGGGCGCCGCTAAGGATCTTGATTGAAGGGTTCTGAATAGTCCTCCTGATCTATGTGGAGGATCTCCGGTCCGCGCGGCGGCACCGGTCGACGTCATTGCCTCCGTCGATGAGAATCTTGCCTGTCGGTATGCGGAGGCCTGGCACGAGGTCATTGCCGAGGGGCCGATCGTCGTGGCGCGGCTGTCAGCCTGGCCGAGCTATGTTCGCGTTCATCCACGGCCTGGAGGTCAACACCGGCGACCCGGCCGAGCCGGAGCGTCCGCTGACCTGGGGTGTCGAGCCGGTCGTGCACGGACTTCGATGCTGTGCTCGATGGCCTGTCGCCGAGGGACCATGTTCGTGGTGCGCCCAGGCCGATCGGGCGCTGGCTGGCACCCAGAGCCAGGCGCAGAGTAGCGACGGAAGCCGCGCGGGCGGGGTTGTTCGCGGCGGCGCGTGCACTGTACTCCGCGCTGGAGGCGGACCTGGCGGGCAGCGCCGCGGCGGGGTCGACAGCCGACGCGCTCGAGGAGCTGATCCACGATCGGGGCAGGGAGGTGCAGCGGGCGCTGCTGCAGGCCTGTCTGGACAGGCTCGCCGAACGGGAGACGCGGGCCGGGGTGGCGCCGGTCGCCACGGTGGAGCGGTTCACCGGGCAGCGGGTCGGCGAGCGCCAGGCGGTCGAGCTGGCCCGGAACTGGCTGACCGCCAAAGCCCCCTACCTGACCGCCAAAGCCGCCTACCTCGGCTACGACACCGCGCTCGCCAACGGCTGGCCGATCGCGACCGGCGTCGTCGAGGGCACCTGCCGCCACCTCNTCAAGGACCGCCTCGACCTCACCGCCACCCGCTGGGGACTCGAATGAGGTATGAGGCTCACTGAGCGAGCGTCCGTTTGGGTTGATGGTGGTCTGTCTAACTCTCGGGGCGGCGGGGTCCACGTACTGACTTTTCTGGACCGGCACCTGCCGGCAGGCCGAGGGGCATGCGGACGGATGACCACCCGCCCATCGTCCAGGATTTCCGCCGCTCTGAAACGTTGTTCAACCGAGATTTCAAGAATCCTGTACAGTGCGGCACTTTGTTCCCTTGGTGCGAGTTCCACCCTGCTGCGGTCATCTTCTCAACCAGCACGAAGCGATGTGCTCTGAATGCGACTCGCAGGTGCCGGACGTCGGATGCATGAGGATACATTCATATCGGTTCTCGGGTTTGACGTCGCCCGACTCGGCTGCGGTAACGTCCCTCCCGTGCCGGCCGGTGCTGGCCGACACGCATCCGGNTGTTCTGCTCGAGAGGAGAAAGAGGGAAAATGGCTCAACAGCAGCAGGTGCAGCAGGTGGAACAGCAGCTGCGGCAGAACTGGCGGCAGATTCGTTACCGTATCCTTGACCAGTTCGGTCAGGTGAGCCCGGCGGACCTTGACTCTGCGACGAGCGTCAACGACCTCGTCCAGCGGATCGCGGACAAGACGCACCACAGCGAGCGGTACGTCGAGAACCGACTCCTGGAGCTTGCGGGAGTAGGCGCGGGTGTTCAGGGTGGAGGAATCGCTGGGGAGCGTTTCGCCTCGGGGCTGGGCGGCGAGCAGCAGCAGCAGGGCCAGCCGTTCGGCGGGGGTCAGCAGTAACCCGACAGACGGGTGATCCGACGACACCGTCCGGAACACGAAACTCCGCCGGGTTGTCGGGATAATTACTGGTTCCGATCGTTCGATTCCGGTCGCTCCGGGGGTACAGCTCAGGCCGTCGCCTTCAGGAGCGACCGGAATTCGAGCAGTTCATCGATCAGCTCGATGGTCTTCCCATCGCGTGGTAGCCGCCGCAATTCGGCCAGCATCGCGTCGGTTTCCTCGAGAGTGGGACGCTCGTTAATAGTGGCGGCTATCGTCACAATGTCGTGCATAGCTGTAATCACCTCACCGTGCTGAGATTACCGGTTGGCCTGCCCGGCTCGAGGGTGGAAGCCGGGTGATACGTAGAAGGAGGCTCGCACGGTAGGGTTTCTGGGGCGTAAATCAGTGTTTCCTTCGCGTTAATGTATCTCTGATGAAGCTACAAAACGTGACGAATGATGCGTCGCGGGTTCTGCACCTCACTATCCGTAGGGCCTCCGCGGGTTCACGGATCTTGCTCCGCGGGTTTATGGATCTCGGTGACCGCCCGCGTGCGCACGCACTTCCTTTCCTACCGCCCCGGGTGGCCCGACGGCCGTCCAGCCGCCCGCCACCGACCGCATCCGGACCGTTCCTGAAGCCTGGCATTGTCCGCCGCCTCGTGGACGCCCTGCCCAGCGGTGCCTACCTCGTCCTCNCCCATGTCCTCNCCATGCAACCGCCGGCTTCGACCCGGGTCCCGCGGCCTGCACGACCGCGGCCTGCACGACGTTGTCGGATTCCGCGTCGTCGAACTGAGGGGCCTGGANCGGCTGGCCATCGATTTTCGTTCATGGGCCCGACGCCGTCTGGCTGCGGTGCCGGTGTCTGTGTGGGCGGGCCACCCCGCCCACACAGACACCTCCGGGTGAGCGCCGTAGGAGGGGTACATCGCTCACCACATCTCCACGTATCACCCAACAATACGCGGACAGGCCATAAGCATCTTGGGCTGATGTTGCCCATCTCGGGATGGTCCGTCTGGGCGGGGTTGTCGTTCTTGTCGCGTAAGACGCCTCTCTCGGTCGACAGGTTGCGACCCTCGTGCCGCCTTTCGTGATGTCACACCCAGATCTCTACGGAGAGTAGCAAGATCTGCACGAATCGAAGCGATCGACGATACCATCCGGTCATAGGATCACTGGATCGACAATTCAGTCGGGTTATGGAACAACGAAGCGGGTCGGCTCGTCGTCTATCGCAGCGGAACGGATCGGCTCTGCGGCGGCGACGGCCGCCGNGGGCCGCCGTACCCGGGCGGTTCCCCCCGCCGCCCGTGGGCGGACCGGGCCGGTTGCCCCCTCGCCCGGCACGGTCCGCCTCCATCAACCCACGAGGAGCCCATTCCGGTGATTGAGCACGCTGTCCGCATCGCTCGGACGGTCCTCGTTCCCCGACACCACTGGGCTAGGAGGCAGCGCGTGACCCGCATGGGCGACGGCCGCGACAGTACGTCTGGCGACCGGTCCGCGGTTGCCACGTTCTCAGCCTCCTTCCATGATGTGGTCGCAAACGTCGAGAAGGTCATCCGCGGCAAGCGTGAGGTGGTGGATCTCGCGACGATCTGTATGTTCGCCGACGGCCATCTCCTCGTCGAGGATGTCCCCGGTCTGGGGAAGACCTCCCTGGCCCGCAGCCTCGCCGCGTCGGTGGGCGCCGGCTGTCATCGCATCCAGTTCACGCCCGACCTGCTGCCCGCGGACATCATCGGGACGATGGTCTACAACCAGCGTGCCGGCGAGTTCGGACTCCGCGCGGGCCCGGTGTTCACCAATCTTGTCATCGGCGATGGGATCAACCGCGCCTCGCCGAAGACGCAGTCGGCTCTGCTGGAGGCCATGGAGGAGGGGCGGGTCACCGTCGATGGGACCGGCTATCCGGTACCGCGGCCCTTCATGGTCGTCGCGACGCAGAACCCGATCGACCTGGACGGCACGTACAGCCTGCCCGAGGCCCGCTTGGACCGGTTCCTCATGCGACTGCGGATGGGATATCCCTCCCTCGCTGCGGAGCTGGAGATCCTCGATGGTCGGCAGGTGGGTCGGCGCATCGAGGATCTGAGACCGGTGATGCGGGCGGAGGACGTGGTGGCCCACGCGGCCCGGACACTCGCCATCCATGTGGCACCCGCCCTCCGGCGGTACATCGTCGATCTGGTCGCCGCGACCCGCACGCTGCCGGATGTCGTCCGCCTGGGGGCGAGCCCACGAGGCAGTATCGCGCTGCTTCGGGCCGTCCAGGTGCGTGCCGCGTCGCAGGGACGGGCCTTCGTGACCCCCGACGATGTCAAGGTGCTGGCCAAGCCGGTCCTGGCACACCGGCTGGTGCTGAGCCCCGAGGCGGAACTGCGCCGCGTCATCGCCGAGGACGTCGTGGACGAGGTCGTCGAGACCATCCCGTCCCCGCGTCGTCTCGTCGGCATCTGACCGTGGCACTCCGGTCGGCCGACATCGGGTGCCGGACGGGCCGGCGGATGGACCTTGGACTCCGCCGGATGGACAGCATGGCCTCGACGGTGTGGCCTCGACCGAGGGGCCCGTTCCCGGCCGTACTCGCGCAACGGCTACAGATAGCCCGAACAGGCCGGTACCCCCGGAATGGGCTCGTTCTGTCCGTCCAGGGTGACGACTGTAGCCGGTAGGTACTCCCATGCCTGGCTGTATCCGTGTTGGCGCGGATGTCCGGTGGGGCGCCCGGTCGCCTTGCATGCGCGCACGAAACGACGCTCGGCCGCGGGATCCCGCAGATCGGAATGCATCACCTTGACGGCGGCCCGGCGATCGAATATCTCCTGTNNCNCGCGGTAGACCGTGCTGAAACCGCCGTGCCCTATCAGCTCGAACGATCGGTACCCCTCGATCATCACCGGCTCCACGCAGTTCCCGCGTCTCGTCGCGTTCTGGCCCGTCGCGTTCTGGCCCGTCGCGTTCTGGCCCGTCGCGTTCTGGCCCGTCGCGTTTCGGCCCGTCGCTCAAGCCCAGCGCAGTCCCGCCCCGCCCACCCTGCTTGCGACGTGGGCGCACCCGGGAGAGTGGGCTTTGTCCGAAAGATGGGACTGTGCCCGGAAGATGGGACTGTGCCCGGAAGATGGGACTGTGATGGTGCCTGCCGGCGTCGTGGGGGCGCTATGCCGCCCCGTGCGTGTGGCGTTGCCGATGACCGCACCGATGTCCGTGCGGTGCCGCGCCGCATGCCGTATGGAAGAACGATGCAGGAGGAACGCGTGGCGGACGAGCGTCGGCCCTTCGCCGACGACAGCGGGACCCCCGAATCGGTCTGGCAGGGATGGGATCCGGGGTGGGCGGAGCTGGACCTGACCGTTCCGCCCACAAACGCGGTGATCGTGGCTCCCCACCCGGACGATGAGGTGCTGGGCATCGGTGGTCTGATGACCATCCTGTCTACGCTGAGTGTGTCGCTCACCGTTGTTGCTGTGACTGATGGTGATGCATCCCATCCCGGATCTCCGACGCTGTCGCCGGCCGAGCTTGCGCGGCGACGGGTGGCGGAACAGCATTCCGCTCTCGCCGAACTCGGCCTGGCCCAGGTACCGGTGCATCGGGTCGGCCTGCGCGACGGGCGGGTCGCCGGGCACGAGGAGTTGTTGGCCGACCAGCTGGAACCGTTGCTCACCGCCGACGGGTGGCTGCTCGCGACGTATGCCGGGGATCGTCATCCAGATCATGAGGCGACGGGTCGGGCGGCGGAGATCGCCGCCGCGCGGGCGGGCACCCGGCTGCTCGAGTACCCCATCTGGACCTGGCACTGGGCGGTGCCGGACGACCCGCGAGTTCCTTGGGCCAGGGCGCGACGGGTGCATCTTCCCGTCGACGTGCATCGGGNCAAGCAGCGAGCGGTCGACTGCTACCGCACCCAGATTGCTCCGCTTTCAACCCATCCGGCCGATGCTGCGGTGCTTCCGGCCGAGGCCTTGGCGCGGCTCCTGCGCCCAGCCGAGACGGTCTTCGTCTGACCGTTGCGGGTCATGAAGCATGAGTAGGCGCCTTGCTCGCAGCCACCTGTTGCCGGATGGCGGCCCCACAGCCGGAGCAGGTCTTCGAGCTCACGTCCGGTTGCCCATGCGGTGACACGGGCAACCGGACGGTCAGGGCCGGGACGCCGGTCGGCGGGGGAGACCCGCGCGTACACCGCGGCGGCTCCCGCGGGGCGTTCGACGGCGGACGGCTCGACCAGGATCAGCTGCCCGACCGGGCGCGCCGGTACGGGCAGCTTCCCTTCCCGAAACCAGCGGTAGGCGGTGACGTAGTGGGCACCCGCACGCTGCGCCCCCTGCTTCAAGTTCACTCACACATCGCATCACTTACTCAACAGCCAGCAGGTCGCTGCCCCGCGGGGACATCTCCCGCAGCGGCAGGCTGCGGTCGTCGAAGGCCGCGGTCGTCGAAGGCCGCGTCGTCCGCGGCGGTGATTCCGAAGACGCTCGGCCTGGTGCCGATCCAGCGATTGATCAGCCAGTGCAGCAGGTTGATGGTGACGATCGCCGGAGCGACGACGGCGGCGACCCCGGGAATCGCCGGCTCCAAGGCCAGGGACAGCACGATACTCGTGATGCCGTTCTGTTGGGAAGCGGCCAGATAAACCCGGTCACGTCGGGACATGCGGTGGGTCAGAAGGTAGCCGACGAGACCCTGTGCGGCGAAGGCTGCGGCTCCCAGAGCGGCCCCGTGGACAAAGGCGATTCCGCCGGAGAGAAGCAGGCCGAGCGCGACCGCCGCACCATAGAACGCGACCCGTACGGTCCTCTCCACGAGGTGGGGGAAGAAGTCGTCCCCGCGCTCGGGGAAGAGCTTGGCATCGGGACGGAGGATCAGCCCACCGATTGCTACCGCCAGCATGAGAAAGANCCCTGCTGCCACCATGATCAGACCCGTTGTCAATGCCAGGGCGCTGGTCGCGTTTCTCTTGGCGCCCCGCCACAGCAGGGCGGTGAGGGTGACGAGGCCGAGGTTGAGCGCCAAGCCGACGAAGAAACCGCTGACTCCCGACGGTCCACCGAGATCCGGCGTCANCGCGGGCTGGTCCTTGACGAACGTCGAACCGACCGCTGTGACCAGGGACACAGTAAGGAGTACCGTCACGGGATCGTCGAAGGCAGCCCAGCTACGCAGGAGATCCTGACCGCGTTCGGACATTCGCGAACCCGAGGTGAGCGTGGCTACCGACAGGGGATCGATCTGGGCGACCACCACGCCAAGAAGAAGGTACAGCGGGTCGCCGAGCGCGAGGGCCAGGGCGCCACCGATCAGCAGGGCCTTGAGGGCGACGCCCACGGTGACGACGAGCACGATCCGGCGGATGTCCGCCCAGGCCGCGCGGGCGATCCCCAGCGTGGCGCCGTACAGGCCGACCGCCAGCAGCACCGCGATGGCCATCCGATAGCCGTGCACCTTCGAGATATTCGGCAGGTGGAACAGCTGAAACAGCGCGCTGAGCGCGACACCCACCCCGATCAGGCTGACCAGGGATGCCAGCTGGCCGAAGGACTGTGCTCTCTGGAGCGATCTCATGGCCCGGTCGGGTTCCAATGGTGGAACGGCTGTACCGGTCTCCCCGCTGGCACCCCGGCGACCGCCGGGCTGCCGGGATGCGGATACGCATCCGTGCCCTGCGTGTGGAGTGACGGGATAAGGGCGCATCGACCTCTGAACAGTGACCGAAGGCCCTGCATCGAGCTCTACCTCCCCGTGATGTTGGACGGCGGAAAGAGGAGTTCTCCTCCTACTTGCCATCGCCCAGAGTGGTCGCCGTGCAATGAAGCTAGTGCAATGAAGCTCGCGCAGCCGGCATCCGTAGGTTAAGTCCAGACGCCGCACCGGTTCAACCCCAGGCGGTGGTTGCCACATGATCAATTGCCATGGCGAATTTTTTGCCGGGTAGTCGACGATGACGGCTTACTGGCCGTCTTCCTATCCAGCTCGTGTGATGACGCCCTCGTGTCTGTGTCCGCGTTCGGCCTGCCCGGCCGCACCTTTCATGGCGGGCGNCGGNGTCGGNTGGNGCAGATGAACCGTATGATGCGCGTGCAGTCCGGCGACCCGGCGATACCTCGCATTTCATCTGTGTAGGTGTCGTCCGCGCGGGTGGGAGAGCATCGGGAGGGCATTCCAGGGGGCATGGCCCGGTTTTTCGACGTCAGTCCTGAAGCACATCTCGGAATCTTGATGTTTCTTGATATTTTTTGTAGAGTTGTGACATGTGTCTAAATATATAGTTATCCGCGGTCGTATCGCCTACCGGCGGGCGGCCTTGACGCCGAGGCCGCTGCCACCGCCCGCGGGATCGGATGGCGGACGAACGATGAGCCCGTGAGCCCGTGAGCCCGTGGTCGGGGCCCACGGCCCCACGGGTTCGTGTGTTCATGTTGCGGACAGGTTTCGGTGGGGGACGCTGGTTGGCCCGCGGGGCCCCCGCAGCTAGTGTTCGGGGAGTGGAATCGTGGCTGAACGCAGCCGGCGTCGAGGGGACCGGCGCCAGTTGGGAGTCGATCATTCGCTACTGGTAGGCATCCCCGGGTCATCCGTGCCCCGTCCCACAACTCCATACCGATGCCGCTCACGCCCGTGCGGGAGAGTCCCGGTCGCTCGCCGTTCGGGACGCCGAAGGAGCAAGCTCTCCCCATAAACTCTCAGGCCCCCAACCGCCGGGTCAGGCAACTCTGGAAAGTGGACGCCGTGGGGTGTCCCGCCGACGGTGAAAGCCGCGTTCCCCGCCCGCAGCTCCCCGGACTGCCGGCGGCGGCGCTGGTGAAGCTCTCAGGTCAATGACAGAGGGGGAGGCCCGCCGCGGCGCCGGCATGATCCGTCGTCGCCCGACCTCCGGAGCAGTCATCATGCCTGACGTCACCCAGTACGACGACACCCCCTATGCCGATGGACCGGCCACGGCTGCCGATGGACCGGCCACGACCGCCACGACCGCCACCATCAGTCCCGCGTCGTCGCACGCGCGGTCGGGGGCGCCGCGACAGGGCAGTGCCGCGGCGGTGGGCAGGAACGGNGCGAGGCGGCTGCCCGCCGCGGCCATCCCGCGGTTCGCCGATCGGCACATCGGCCCGGACCCGTCATCCCAACGGGAGATGCTGGATGCGCTGCGGGTGGAATCACTGGCCGCGCTCACCGACGCGGCCGTCCCGGCAAGCATCCGTGACCATGATCTGGATCTTCCCGCGGCGCTGAGCGAGCCCGCGGTGCTCGCGGCCCTACGCGCGTTCGGTAGCAGGAACCGACCGGTTTCCTCGATGATCGGGCTGGGATTCCATCCCGCGGTGATGCCGGGAGTCATCCAGCGCAACGTCCTGGAGAACCCCGCGTGGTATACGGCGTACACGCCGTACCAGCCGGAGATCTCCCAGGGCCGCCTGGAAGCGTTGCTCAACTTCCAGACGATGATCACTGATTTGACCGGCCTTGCGGTGGCCGGAGCCTCCCTGCTGGACGAGCCGACCGCGGCGGCCGAGGCGATGCAGATCGCGTTTCGGACGGCGAAGGGTTCCCGCGCGACGTTCCTCATCGATGCCGACACCCTCCCGCAGACCGTCTCGGTGGTCGCGACCAGGGCGGAGGCGCTGGGGATCAATGTGGTGGTCGCGGATCTCGCAGCCGGACTCACGGCCGTGGGCCCGGCGCAGCTGGATGCGGCCTTCGGCCTGCTGCTGTCCTATCCCGGGCCGGCGGGCGTCCTGCGGGATGTGCGTGCTGTGATCGCATCGGCGAGGGAGCGCGGCATCGTCGTCACGATCGCCGCCGATCCGCTGGCGCTGACCCTGCTGCGGGCGCCTGGCGACCTCGGCGCGGACATCGCGGTGGGGAGCACGCAGCGGTTCGGACTACCGCTGTCCTTCGGAGGCCCGCACGCCGGCTACCTCGCAGTGCGCAAGGGGCTGGAACGGTCCCTGCCGGGGCGGCTCGTCGGGGTGTCGGTCGATGCGGACGGCGCACCCGCGTACCGGCTCACCCTGCAGACCCGTGAGCAGCACATCCGACGGGAGAAGGCGACGAGCAACATCTGCACGGCCCAGGTGCTGCCCGCGGTACTCGCCTCCATGTACGCGGTCTACCACGGCCCGGAGGGCCTGGCCGGGATCGCGCGTCGCATCCACGGGCACGCGGTGCGCCTCGCCGAAGGCCTGCGCGCCGCCGGTGTGACGGTGGTGCACGACGCGTTCTTCGACACCGTCCTCGCCGCGGTGCCGGGCCGGGCCACCCAGGTGGTTGCGGACGCGTTGGCGCGGGGCGTGAACCTGCGGCTGGTCGACGACGACCACGTGGGTATCTCCTGCAACGAGACGACGGGCCAGGCCGAGCTGGAGGCCGTCCGGTCGGCCTTCGGGGTGGGCCCGGAGGCGACGGCGGGCATCACTTGGACCGGGACCGGGACCGGGACCGAGATCCGGACCGGGGCCTGGACCGGGTCCGTCGCGGCGGCGAACGATCATCTCGTGGCCCGCGCGGACCAGGCGGACCAGGCGGACCAGGCGGACCAAGCGGCGGACGAGCCGGTGGCGCTGCCCGCCGAACTGGTGCGTACGGATCCCTACCTGCAGCATCCGGTGTTCCACGACCATCGGTCGGAGACCGCGATGCTCCGCTATCTGCGTCGACTGTCCGATCTTGATCTGGCTCTTGACCGGGGCATGATCCCCCTGGGGTCGTGCACGATGAAACTCAACGCGACCACTGAGATGGCCGCGGTCACCTGGCCGGAATTCGCTGACATCCATCCATTTGCCCCGTTGGACCAGGCCGCCGGATACCTCGCGATGATTCAGGACCTGGAGCGTTGGCTCGCGCAGATCACCGGATATGCGGGGGTCTCCCTCCAGCCGAATGCCGGCAGCCAGGGTGAGCTCGCCGGGCTGCTCGCCATCCGGGCCTATCACCGCGATCATGCTGTTCCCGGATCCGTGGTGCGAAACATCTGTCTCATTCCCTCCTCGGCGCACGGGACGAATGCGGCGAGCGCCGCGATNGCGGGAATGCGGGTGGTCGTCGTCTCCTGTGACGACGACGGAAACGTCGACCTGAACGATCTGGCCCGCAAGGCCCGCGCGAACGCGGACGCCTTGGCCGCGCTGATGGTCACCTACCCGTCGACCCATGGTGTGTACGAGGAGGGCATCGGGCAGGCGTGCGCGATCGTGCATGAGGCCGGCGGTCTGGTGTACGTCGACGGAGCGAATCTCAACGCTCTGGTGGGGCTCGCCAGGCCGGGGCAGTTCGGGGCCGACGTGAGCCACCTGAACCTGCACAAGACGTTCTGCATCCCGCATGGGGGCGGGGGTCCGGGGGTCGGCCCGGTGGCCGTGGTCGAGAANCTCCTGCCCTATCTGCCGAACCACCCGCTGCGGCCGGAGGCAGGACCGGCCACCGGAGTGGGCCCGATCTCGGGATCCCCGTGGGGCTCGGCCGGAATTCTTATGATTCCGTGGGCCTACATTCGGATGATGGGGGCGGACGGCCTGCGCCGGGCAACCTCGGTGGCCGTCCTGAACGCCAACTACATTGCCCACCGGCTGCATCCGTACTATCCGGTGCTCTACGCGGGCCGGGACGGGCTGGTCGCCCATGAGTGCATTCTGGACCTACGGCCGTTGACGAAGCTGACCGGCGTCACCGTGGACGACGTGGCGAAGCGTCTCATCGACTACGGTTTCCATGCTCCGACCATGTCATTCCCGGTTGCCGGAACACTGATGGTCGAGCCGACGGAGAGTGAGGATCTCGGCGAGATCGATCGTTTCTGCGACGCAATGATCTCCATTCGGGCCGAGGCGGACAAGGTCGGAGACGGTATCTGGCCGCGGACCGACAATCCCCTGCATAATGCTCCGCATACTGCACAGATGGTTACCGCCAACGAATGGTCACACGCTTATCCGCGATCGGTGGCGGCCTATCCCGTCGCTTCGCTGCGGGCCGCCAAGTACTGGCCCCCGGTACGTCGGATCGACGGCGCCTATGGTGATCGCAACCTGGTCTGCACCTGCCCACCGGTGGGATCCTTCGCCGCGGAGCCGGTCGACGAGCAGATTCTCGCCGGAGCCCGCTGAGGACGGGATGCCGGCGCGGCCGCCGTCGATTTTCTCCATCGCGGCGGCGGCCGATGCGAGGTCGAACGGTCTCGCTGGGTAGTCTGCCGCGACTTCTGAACCCTTCCCTTGCGGAAGGGTTCAGAAGTCGAACTCTTTCGTGACGTAAGGATTATCGGTCGAGCGGGGTCGAGCGGGAATGAAGTGGACTTGAAATTCCTGTTACTGGTCTTGACCGTGGATCATGTTCGCCCAATAGTGGTGTACTGACTGTCATAATGGGTCATTCGGCGATGACACTCCGGCAGGTCACCGCTTGAACAACAGGAGGTCGCGGCGGATGGATCCTCGGATGGAAAAGCAGCTGGCAAGGGCCCGGCGGGTGGCGGTCGACATCGGCCTCGGCCCGGCGCTGAAGCTGGTGCGTGACAACGTCGTTCCTACCGCCCGCCGCAATCGCAGCGACGACCGGCATCTGGCGCTGCTGCTGTCCTTCGTCCTCCGGGAGGACTCGAACTGTATCGACGTGGGCGCGCACAAGGGTGACGTTCTGCGGACCATCCTCCGGCACGCCCCGGGAGGCCGGCACGTCGCCTATGAGCCGTTGCCGCACATGGCCGCGGCGTTGACCACCGATTTCCCGGCGGTGGAGGTACGACAGGCCGCGCTCGCCGACCAGCCGGGGGTGCTGCCCTTCACCTACGTCCGCAGCAGGCCCGCCTACAGCGGGCTGCGTGATCGGGTGCCCGACAGTGAGGACGTCGAACGGATCGAGGTGGCCGTCGAGACGCTGGACGACGCGATGCCGGCCGACTACCGGCCAACCTTGATCAAGGTTGACGTCGAGGGGGCCGAGTACGGGGTGTTCAAGGGCGGCCAGAAGTTGATCGGCTCCAGCCGGCCGCATCTCGTCTTCGAGTTCGGTGCCGGTGCCCGGGACTACGGTACGACGGCCGACGAGATGTACACGCTCGTCGACAATGATCTCGGACTGCGCATCTTCGATCTGGACGGCGACGGTCCTTACACGTTGCCCATGTTCCGGACGACCTTCGCGTCGGGGGCGCACTTCAACTTCGTCGCCCACCCCTGACCCGCGTCGCGGAAACGTCCGCGACGGCGGTCGTCGGCCTGACTTGCCGATCATCGGCTCGTAGTGGTCCGGGCGAAGCTCGCCCTTCGTGACCGCGCCAGTCGAGATCCGTCCGGACGGGGCGAATCCCGCACAATGATCGGACAAATGATCGGACAATAGTGCCCATCGGGCTTCAAATGTTCCTGTACGAAGAGCAACCATTCGATACGGTTTCGGTAGGTCGCGGGGTCCGACCCGTCGAAACCAGACGGGTGGGCTCAGTGGCGCTGTAGGTGCCGTGAGCGGCAACGGAATGCCGCAAGGCACCACAGGCGTACGTGGCCGGTACGCGTACCACCCGTACGTCCACACTGAGAGGCTGCTCATGGCCCGGTCCCTCCGGGGCGGCTGTTCACCGCCAGCCGGTCCTGCACGGTCGACAGGTTCGATTCCCTCGGTCAACCCGACAACGAACGCCCATCAACGGCATCACGTTCAGCTGGACGACGCACCGGCCCGGACCTCCCGGTGGACCCCGGCGCCGCTGCCACGTCCGCTGTCCCGCACGGATCCCGCGTCGCGAACCGAGGGGTGATGCCGGCTCCATCGTGGCGGCGCGCTTGGCGTAGCCACGTCTGGCTTGTCTATCTCTGTCTCGGTCTGATCGCCATCCTCGTCTACGGCCAGTTTCCCACGACCGGCGGCCCACGTGCCGTCCGGCTGGTCATCTACCTCTGCCTCAGCGCCTCGGCCGCGGGGGCCGTGTTCCTCGGCCTGCGACGCCAGGAGTTGGCCGACCGACGTCCCTGGCTGCTGATCGGAATCAGCCAGGTGATGTACGCCATAGGCGATGGTGCCTTCTACATCTTTCACTATGTGCTTGACATCACAGAGTATCCGGCCTTGCCGGATGTGTTATATCTGGGCCACTATCCGCTGTTCGTCGTCGGTCTCGTTCTGCTGACCCGGCGACGGACCCAGGAACGGGACATCGCCGGCCTGCTCGACGGATCGATGTTCCTGCTCGCGGCGGTTCTGTTGTCCTGGCTCTACCTGATCGCGCCGCAGGTGCGTGCGGACCATGATCTGTTCGTNGGCGTCACCTCGGNGGCCNATCCGGCGATGGATCTGGCGCTGCTGGGGGTGGCCATCCGTCTCGTGCTGGGGCACGGGAGCCGCCCACCCGCCTTCTTCCTGTTGGCGGGCAATCTGCTCGCCAACCTGACCGCCGACACCATCTACGTCGTGCAGCAGACGAACGGGACCTTCGAGGTCGGCAACTACCTCGACGCGATCTGGTTGACAGGCAACCTCGCCCTCGGCGCCGCCGGGTTGCATCCGACCATGGTCGACCTCACGCGGCCGGCGTCCCCGCGTGCGCAGGCGCGCAGCGGCCGGCGCCTGGTGGCACTGTCGAGTGCCGGGCTGGTGGCTCCGACCGTGCTGGCCGTGCAGGTGATCCGTGGTGATCTACGGGATCTGCTGGTCGCCGTGGCCGTAAGTGCGATCATGATGATTCTGATCATCGTTCGGATGGCGGGCCTGGAGGCCGACCAGCGGCGTCTGGCGATCACGGACGGGCTGACCGGCCTGCGTACCCGCCGCTATCTGGAGACCGAGATGAGGTTGGCGGCCGGTCGGGTACGACGCACCGGATCCGGAATGGGGCTGATCCTCGTTGACGTCGACCACTTCAAGTCGGTGAACGACCGATTCGGCCATCCGGCTGGTGATCAGGTGTTGACGGAGGTGGCTCGGCGACTGCTGGTCGTGACCCGTCCCGGTGACGTCGTGGCCCGTTACGGGGGTGAGGAGTTCGCGCTGCTCACGCTGAATGTGCGGGGAGACGCCCTCGCCGATATCGCCGAACGTCTGCGCCGCGGCGTCGGACGAGAACCCGTCCGGATCGTCCTGCCCGCGCCGCGAGTTCCGGATCCGCCGGCCCGCACGGGGGAGTCCGGGGCTGCGGGGTCTGCGGAGCCGACGAGGGCGCGCGGCCAGGCCCGGTCGGGTGCCGGTGTCCGGGGAGACACCGGCGAGGAGTCGCTGCTGATCGCTGTGACGGTCTCGGTCGGAGCGGCGGCCCTCCCCGATCACGCGGACGACACCTTCGCGCTCGTCGCAGCCGCGGATCGCGCGCTGTACGCCGCCAAGGCCGCGGGACGGGACCGGGTCGCGGTCGGCTCCGCCAGACCGGGCCATGACGTCGGTGGGCATGACGTCGGNGGGCATGACGTCGGTGGGCATGACGTCGGTGGGCATGACGTCGGTGGGCATGACGTCGGTGGGCATGACGTCGGCGAGAGGGTTGGTTCGAGTAGACAGCCCCCAGCCCCGGATGCCGTATCCGCCGTGGTGTCCCGGCGTACGCGATGGTGAGCGCGGCCACGGCGGCGGGCAGGTCGGCGAGCGCCGCCCGATCGTCCGTCCTCGGGATGGTCCGGCCGCGCGCCGGTCTTCCTTCCATGGCCATGATCGAAAGAGAGTAGGACGCCGTGAGCGATTCTGCCCATCCGGTGGCATCGGCGGGCCGTGTGGGGGNAGTTCTTTCGGATCGGTCCTGGAGTAACCGTTCCGGGCGCTTGGTCGGGTACTCTCCGTGGCACGGCGGGGTCATGCGCCGTGCTGGTGCGGCGCCGAGTGTTCGCTCCTTGTCCCAGAAGCGGTGGTTGTTCCCCCTCGAGAAAGATGGGGAGTGACGGACACGGTCGTAAGACCGATACTTTGACGCTCCAGCACCTGCATGTGGCGGACCGATCGTTCCCGGGTGGTCGAGAGGCGGAAGCGGTGAACCGGAACACGCGGGGAGGTACCGGCTACGACTCGGGCGGATGAGGCGTTGTGAACGGAGGTACGCAATCATGCGGTCCGGGGTGGCCGGGGGATTCCCTACCCAGCCCGTCTGATACCGCCGGCAATGCCGCACCAGATCCCCATCTGGACGTCATCACCGGTACGGGCTGTCCGTACCGAAGAAAGGTCACGAGAGAGGGGCGTCCGTGCGAACGCTCGAACCCACCAGCCTCGACCTCGACTCAATCGAGGTCGACAAACTCGCCAAGGGCATCACTCTGAGTCTGCTCATCCCGGCCCGTGGCCCGGAGGCGGCTCGAACTCTCGGCGACATCATCGCACTCAACCGGCAACGCTGGATGCAGGAGCGTAGCGTGCTGGACGAGATCGGCGTGGTTGTCGACCCGTCGTCGGACGGGGACGAACATGGCCTGATGCNCATCGCGACCGACGCGGGCGCCAGCTGGGTCGTGCGTGGGGAGTCGGTCCTGCAGCGTCACGCGGGCCGAGAGGCCACCACGACCGGCGGCAAGGCGGGTGCGATGCGTAGTCTCGCCTATCTTGCGTTCGGGAGTCGGCTCATCTTCCATGACGCCGATCTGGAAAGCTATGATCCATATACAGTGGGTGTCCTGGCTGCCGCCGCGACTGCCGATAACGCCCCGCTTTTCGTCAACGGAAGTTCGCGTAGAGTGACTGGCGACGGGCAGCCCGGGGGGCGAACCACCGAGATGCTGCGGTCGCTGTTGTCGAAACAGCTCGCCAGGTATGTGCCGTCCATCACTCGGACAATCCAGCCGCTGATCGGGGAGTTCGTCATCGACGCGGACGTCTTCGCGGCGCTGGCGTTCTCGCGGGGGTACGGCGTCGAGACGTCACTGAAGGTTCTGGCTCTCGATCTGCTCGACTACTCCGATAGTCTCCAGGTCGAACTACCGATCAAGTATCAGGTCGGCCAGCACTACCACAGCCTGGTCAAACAGTTCCATGAGATTAGTTTCACAATCGATGTCCTGGAGGCGTACTTTCAGCGTCGGCGGGTCGACCCGCACGTCGCCATCTGGCAGATCGCCGACAACTACGACCTGCTTTTCCCGGGTCGTACGTATGCGTTGCACCGGCCGCCGGGCTACGACGACACCGACTTCGTTCCGCGGCTCGGCTTCTACCAGCCGTTGGCCACGGCACCGGCTTATCAGGCGCGGTTGCCGGAGATCAAGAGTACCCGTCGGGTCGCGCTCGACGCACTGGGGCGGCGAATGCGGACCTCGGCCTGACCGTCCGGCGGCCGGTCGCCGGGCAGCTGAACCGCTGCCCGGCGACCACCGGACCGTCAATCACCGGACCGACTGGCCGGCACCGGGTGGTCACTTCGCGACCGGTCGGTCGGCCGGCGGGACGGGCATCACCGTGGCGAGGTTGTACCCGCCTCGCCACACGCGGATGATCGCGTCCGCCATCTGCCGGTCGAACAGTTCGTCGATGTCGTCAAGGGCGGGGGGGAGGTGCCCGAACATCTCCAAGGAGATGAAGCCGTGCAACTGGGTCCAGACGGCCAGGCACACGGCGAGTCCGGCGGCGTCGATCGCGACGTCGTGGTCGCGTCCCCAGGCTTGCAGGCTGGCGCGCATCGGCGGGGNGAGCTGGGCGTCCACCNCGGCGGNGNCGATCATGCCGGCCCCNGNCGACTCGCTCATGCAGCGGAACAGCACCGCGACCGCGCGGTGCAGCTGTGTGATCATCCGGTCGTTGGTCGACGTGGCACAGGGAATGCCGGGACCGAAGATCAGTCCGTATTCCGTCGGGTGGTCCAGGGCCCAGCGGCGCTGCGCGCGGGCGACCTGGAGCCAGCGTCGTAGGTGGTCATGCGGATCGGCCGCGTCGAAGGCCGCCTCCAGGGCCTCCGCCAGCGAGGCGAACCCGTCCGCGACCAGTTCGGCCAGCAGGATCTCCCGGCTGTCCACGTAGCGGTACAGGGCCGATGGGGCCATGCCCATCACCCGGGCGACCCCCCGTAGGGAGAGCGCAGCCGGGCCACGCTCGGCCAGCTGGGCGCGCGCGGTCTGTTTGATCTCGTCGAGAGTGGCCTGCCGCAGTCGTTCGCGACGGGGAACCGGACTGCTCACCACGGTCATGGTGGGTCTCGACGAGAACGCTGTCAACTTTGCGAACGGATGCGTCTTGACACGAGCAGCGATCGCGAACACTGTTCTCTTCAGCATCGCCTGCTCTTCGGAGGGTTCCGTGTTTACTCCGCTCGTGGCGCTCGTGACGCGCCGCCCGCGTCTGGTCCTCGTCCTTACGCTCCTCGTGCTGCTCGGCGCCGGTGGGCTCGCGGGCGGTGCCTTCGGCAAACTCCAGACGGGGGGGTTCGACGATCCAGCGTCGGACTCCTCCCGAGCCGAGGACGTCCTGGACGCCCGCTTCCACGGCCGCCCGAACCTCCTCCTGTTGGTGACCGCCCGGGCGGGCGATGTCGACGACGCGGCGGTCGTCGCCGCGGGGAAGGAGGTTGCGGCCGATCTCGCCGCCCAGGCCGGGGCGAGGGACGTCGTGTCCTACTGGACGGGGGGCGGTCCGGCGCTGCGCTCGCGGGACGGTCGGCAGGCGCTCGTCGTCGCCAGTGTCCAGGACGATGACCAGGCCGCCGACATCGTTGATCATTATGGGTCGTGGGCGGACGCGCCGGGGGCGGTGACGGTCCGACCGGGTGGGGCCGCGACGGTCGGGGAGGACATCAGCGGACACGTCTCGGCCGACCTCGCCGCCGCCGAGTCGTTCGCCATTCCCATCACGTTGGCGTTGCTGGTCATCGCGTTCGCGGGCGTGGTCGCCGCCCTGCTGCCGCTGGGTATCGGGCTGCTCGGCATGCTGGGTGGCTTCGCCGCGCTTTCGGTGATCGGTGAGCTTACCGACGTGTCGATCTTCGCGGTGAACCTGGCGACGGCCCTCGGCCTGGGGCTGGGCATCGACTACTCGTTGCTGATGGTCAGCCGGTTCCGGGAGGAACTGGCGGCGGGTCGGGACCGCGCCACCGCGGTGGAGGGGACGGTCCGCTCGGCCGGCCGGACGATCCTGTTCAGTGGGGCGACGGTGATCGTGGCATTGGCCGTGATGCTCGTCTTCCCGCCGTTCTTCCTGAAGTCGATGAGCTACGCCGGGATCTCGGTGACCCTCGTCGCGATGCTGGCCGCCGTCGTGGCCCTGCCGGCGCTGCTGATGGTGCTCGGCGAGCGGGTCAACGCCTGGGGGATCGGCGGTCTGCTCGGGCTCGTGCGGCGTCGCCGCGCCGGTCGTGCCCGGGGCGGCGAGGCGATCGGGCCCGCGGGCGCGGCGGGGTCGGCGCCGGTCGGGTCGGCGCCGGTCGGGTCGGCGCCGGTCGGGTCGGCGCCGGTCGTGGTGCGGGAGGCGGCCGACTCGCCGTTCTGGCGTCAGGTCGCCGGCACCGTGATGCGCCACCCCGTGCTCACCGGCCTGCCGGTGATCGCGGTTCTGCTCGTCCTCGGGGCGCCCTTTCTGCACGTGAACTTCGGCACCCCGGACGACCGGGTGCTGAAGCCGGGCTCGGCGGACAGCCGGATCGTCGGTGACGCCCTGCGGGGCGCGTTCGCCGCCGACATCGGCGGCGCGCTCGACGTCGTCGTCCAAGCCACCGGGCCGGGCATGATCGACCGGTCCGCGCTCGCCTCCTACGCGACCGCGCTGTCCGAACTGCCGGACGTGGCCCGGGTCGACAGCGCCCTCGGGTCCCACATCGACGGGCGCCGGGTCGTACCGCCCGGTCCGGCCAGCCGCCGGTTCGCGATCGCCGGAGCGGATTCCCTCCAGGTCGTACCTGCGGTGGACTATGCGTCGGACCATGCGCAGGCCCTCGTCCGGGCCGCGCGTGCGGTGCCGGCGCCCGTGGGGACCAGCGTGCTGATCGGTGGCGCATCCGCCGTCCTGGTAGACGGCAAGACCACGATCGCCGACCGTCTCCCGGTCGCCCTCGGGCTGATCGCGCTGGCGACCTTCGTGCTGCTGTTCCTGTTCACCGGCAGCGTGCTGCTACCGGTGAAGGCCATCGTGCTCAACGGGCTGGCGATGTGCGCCGTGTTCGGCGCCTCAGTGTGGATCTTCAGTGACGGCCACCTGTCCGGGTTCCTCGACTTCACCCCAGGCCCGCTGGACACCTCCATGCCGGTCCTGCTCTTCTGTATCGCCTTCGGGCTCTCGATGGACTACGAGGTCTTCCTGCTCTCCCGGATCAAGGAGGCGCACGACGCCGGCGCGCCCAACACCGAGGCGGTCGCCACCGGGCTCGCCCGGGTCGGGCGGATCGTCAGCACCGCCGCCGCGCTGCTCGCCGTCACCTTCGTCGCGTTCGGTACCTCGTCGGTCCGGTTCATCCAGATGTTCGGGATCGCCACCGCGCTCGCGATCGTGCTCGATGCCACCCTCATCCGCGGGGTGCTGGTCCCCGCCTTCATGCGGGTGGCCGGCGACTACAACTGGTGGGCCCCTGGCCCCTTGCGGACTTTGTATCGGCGGTTCGGACTACGCGAATACTCCGTCCCGGAGCAGGGCGGGGTCAGAACCGTTCAAAGCCGCGCCGGCGCTCCCAGTCGGTGACGGTCCGCTCGTAGCCGGCGAGCTCGACTTCGGCCGCATGGGCCAGATGGGCGACGACCCGATCACCGAAGGCGGCCCGGGCCACCGCACTGGCGCGCCATCGGTCCACCGCCTCCCGCAACGTCGCGGGCAGCCGTGGCACGTCCGGCATGGTGAAGGCGTTGCCCACCCGTCCGGGTTCGAGCGGGAGACGGTGCTCGATGCCGTAACGGCCGGCCGCGATCATCCCGGCGACGGCGAGGTAGGGATTCGCGTCACCGCCCGGCACCCGATGTTCGACGCGCAGGCCCGGCCCGTCGCCGACCACCCGTATGGCGCAGGTCCGGTTGTCCCGTCCCCAGCTGACTCCGGTCGGAGCGAATGAGCCCGGTGCCAGGCGCTTGTACGAGTTCACGTTGGGCGCGTACAGCAACGCGAAATCGGCCATGCAGGCGAGCTGCCCGGCCACGAACGAGCACATCAGCGCGGACATCCCGGCGATGTCGTCGCGAGAGCCGGGGGGTGGGAAACCGGGGGGTGCGATGCCCGGTGGGGCCAAGCCGGGGTGCCGGACGAGCGCCCCCTCACCTTCGGGGGACGGCGCGAACACACACGCCCCGTCCGTCCCGCGCAGGGACAGATGAACATGGCAGGAGTTCCCCTCGCCCTCGTCGTACTTCGCCATGAAGGTCAGGGCCTGCCCGCCCGCCGCGGCGATTTTCTTGGCGGCGGTCTTGTAGAGGGTGTGGTTGTCGCAGGCCTGCATCGCATCGGCATACCGGAACACGATCTCGAACTGTCCCGGATGGACCTCCCCGCGCGCGGACTCGACCGCCACCCCGATGCCGGCCATCGCCCGCCGGAGGCGTCGGACCAGATCGTCCAGGCCTTCCGTGCCGGANAGCGCGTAGTCGATGTTGTAACGGCTGGCCGGGGTGAGATCGGTATAGGAGCGCCGCGCAGCTCGACGGTAGGACTCGCGGAAGACCAGGAACTCCAGCTCCGTCCCGGCGAAGGCGGTCAGACCGGAGGCTGCGAGCGCGTCGAGCTGTCGACGCAGCACGGCACGGGGAGCGACGCCCACCGGGGACCCGTCCGGCCAGAACGCGTCCGCGAACACCACCGCGTCGGACGGATGCCAGGGTGCGCGGCGCAACGTGGTGAGGTCGGGCTGGAGCCGTAGATCACCGAAGCCGTCGTACCAGGGCGAGTGGGGGTAGCCTCCGTCGGTCTTCATGTCGACGTCGACGGCGTGCAGGTAGGTGCAGGCGCCGAGGCCATCGGCGAGCACCGGTCCGGTGAAGTGCTCCGGGGACACGGCGCTGCCGACGAGCCGGCCCTGCAGGTCGACGGTGGCGACGATGATCTCCTCGACCGGTTCGGCTCCGGCCAGCAGGTCACGCAGCACTCCCCGGCCGGCCGCGTTCTCCCCGAGCGCCTGATCGGACGATGACCCGGGGCCGATCGGGCGGGGCTGGACCCGCGGTGCGGGCCGCCCGATCGGCTCAGGTGGCTCAAGCGGGTCCGGGGGGTCGGGACGGGCCGGAACCTGGGCCGATGGCGGGGTCGGAACCGGCGACGATGTCATGCGTTCTCCGTTCATGCCGTAGGCGGCGCCGGTTCCGTCGGGGCTGCCGGTCGCGCCGGGCCCGTCGTGAGGGTGGACACATCGTGCAGTGGGTTCGCGACCTCGCCGTGTATCAGGTCGAAGCCTCNGTCCCGGTCGGCGCGATCGTGGAACCCGGCGCCCGCGAACTGCTCGCGGTTCAGGCAGACCCGACCGAACGCCGGCCCGAGGAGATCGATCGAGGCGAACCGCTCCCGCAGGGCCGGGAACCTCGCGTGGTACTGGTCGACCGTCGCCCGCACGAGCCGCCAGAACTGGTTCTCGTCCACATCGAGATGATCCGCCACGAGCACCGCGAAGAAGCGGAAGTGCCCGGCGAACACCGCCGAGAGCAGGGAGTGGGCCAGGACCGGGCCGGGCCACCGCCGGCAGTGCTCGACCGCCTCCGGTGGCATCCCCCGCCGCTCGGGGAACTCGCCGGACACCAGTTCGATGTCCGCGCCGAAGTCCTTCACGGCTATGCGGCGGGGCATCTCCTCGGCATCGAAGATGCACAGGACGTTCTCGCCGTGCGGCGTGAAGGCCACGCCGTACCGGTACAGGTAGTGCAGCAGCGGCGGCAGGAGAGCGGCGAACAGCGCGGCGAGCCAGTCGTGCGCCGGCCGGCCCGAGCGGGCCACGAGCTCGGCGACGACTGCCCGACCGTCGGAGCCGACCGCCAGCAGGGACGCGAGGCTGCGCGCCCGCTCCCCGCCGTCGAGAAACCGCTCCACCGGATCACGCCAGAGCACGCCGAGTAGTTCGTGGAGGCGGTAGGGCGCGTCGGGGACGGCGTCGTAGGCCGGGTGCCGGACGGTGGCGCCGGCGACCTCCGGAAGCGGGAGAACCCGGGTCACGTCGCGCAGGAAGGGATCCGCGTCGCGAAGCCCGAGCAGCCAGCTCGACATCGCCGGCCCGGCGATGGCATCAGCCGCCGACATCCCTCGCCACACCAGCGTGTTACGGATCATCAGCGCGAGCTTGACGTTCCGCCGGTCCGGCCGGTCGACGTTGGCGAGGGTGCGCACCGCCTGCAGGGGCAGGTACCGGTCCGGTGCTTCGCCCAGCGGTACCAGCAGGCCGGTGGCGATCTCGGCCGCATAGAGCGGCACGATTACGTTCTCCCACTGCCACGGGTGGACGGGTAGCCAGACATAGTCGGCGATCGTCGTACCGGCGGGTGGTCCGGCGGGNGGGGNGGNGAGGGGCGCGGGGCCCGGCCGGCGTGGCTCGTCCGGCAGGGCGCCGCGGAGCACATCGGTGAAGTGGGCGCGGGTCTGCTCGTCGAGTTCCGTGGTGAGCAGGTCGGGCACGGTCGGCGCGCCCTGGCCAGAAAGGTCGATGGCCTTGGGGGCGATGGCGCTGTACCGCCCGATCGCGCGGTGTGCGGCCACCCATCGCAGTCGGAAGGGCCGGCGCGCCTCGGGGGCGTAGACGGCCGCGGCCGCGCCGAAACCGAGCCGTCCCTTGTTCGCGACGAGACAGGGATGGCCGGTCTGGTACCCATCGAGCGCGACGAACGGCAGATCGGCGAGATCCACCGCGGGAATCGCCGTTCCGAGCAGATGATGATCGGCTGCCTGGGTGGCGAGCAGATCGCGTACCACGTCGGCGAGGACCGGATCGGACCAGCCGAGCAGGACCTGCATGTCCTGGAGAAAGCGGATCGGGTCGTCCGCCGGTGCGGTGCCCGGAACGGTCGGTGCGGTGCCCGGTTCGGGGGGGCTGCCGTCCGGGCCGGGCGGCGTAACCGAGCGGGTCAGCGTGGCGGCATCGATCCACCAGGACCCGAATGTGCCACGTCGGGCGGTGAAAGCGTATGTGACGCCCCCGGCTCGGAGCCGGTAACCCTGGATGGGACCCCGTCCGATCGGGGGGTGCCTGCGCCCGTCCGGGGTCACGCCGCGCACCGCGGGATCGCTCGTCCGTGCCGGTGCAGTGGGTGGCGGCCCGCCCGGGGAGCCCGCCGGCCCGGCCGCGGCATCCGCTGGCTCGTCGGGTTGCGGACTGAGTAGCTCCTCGTAGGCCATTTCGGCGATGAGCTTGGCCAGCAGGGCACGGCCGGCCTGCCGCCATCGGTCCGCCGACCCGGTCCGCCCCGGGGACGGTGCCGCGGGCGGTGGCGCGGACCATGACGTGGTCAACGCCCGGCCGTCCCGGCCGTCTTGGTCGGGGCCGGATCGCGCGGCCGTACGCGCCGCTCGCCTAAGGCCTGGCCGTTCCCGTCAGGCTGGCCCGACCGGGTGGGGACCCCGAAGGTCGTGAACGCCGACGGCGACGGCAGCCGGTAGGCGTCGCCGCCGGTCAGGTCGTCGAGGATGACCGCGGCGCGCCAGGCACCGAGGCCGAGGTCGGGCGTCACGACGCCGTGCGTGTGCAGCTCCGCGTTCTGGACGTAGACACGGCCGGTCAGACCGGCGTCGGTCGCCACCCGGTACCGGGCGTCGACGCGGAAGCGGCCCCTGTCGTCGACGTCGATCAGTCCGGCCATGGGATCGAGCAGGGTCGGCCGGCGGGCGGCGTATCCGGTCGCAAGCACCACCGCGTCGGTGTGGACGGGAAAGGCGCGGTTCTGATCGCGGTGGCGGCAGCCGAGAGTGATCTCACCGCCCCGGTCCCGCTGCGAGGCCGTCTCCACGACGACGCCCGGCAGCAGCGTCGCCGCCACGTCCGCCCCGCCGATCGTCCGTTCGTACAGCAGGTCGTAGATCTCCGCGATGGTGTCCGCGTCGATCCCCTTGTAGAGCTGCCACTGAGCCGGAACGAGCGTGTCCTTGGTCGTCTGCTCCAGACCGTGGAAATAGCGGACGAAGTCGGGGGTGAACTGTTCGAGGCCGAGTTTGGAGTACTCCATCGGTGCGAAGGCGGGGGTGCGGGTGATCCAGGTCAGCTGATGGCCGGTCACCGGTTGTGCGCGGAGCAGATCCGCGAACACCTCCGCCCCGGACTGTCCGGAGCCGACCACCGTGACCCGGGAAAGCCCCGCCAGCGCGGAACGCCGCTGCTGGTACTCGGCCGCATGGAAGGCCCGCCCGTTCGGCATCCCCGCGAAGGCCAGCGGCATGATCGGTTCGGTTCCGATCCCGAGGACCAGGTGCCGAGCGGTCACCACCCGTGTCGGGGACGCGCCGGACTGCCCTGCCTGATCGGACCGGTGGGGCTGGACGATCGTCACTTGGAACAGGCGGGNGTCGGGATCCCAGCGGACCGCCTCGACACGGGNGCCGAAGTGGGNGGAGTCGAGACCGTCGGCGACCCACCGGCAGTAGTCGTCATACTCCCGGCGGGGGATGTGGAACCGTTCGTAGAGATAGAAGCGGAAGAGCCGGTCATGCTCGCGCAGGTACGCCAGGAAGGACCATCTGCTGGTCGGGTCGATCAGGGTGACGAGATCGGCGAGGAACGGCACCTGCAGGGTCGTACCTTCCAACAGCAGGCCGGGATGCCAGCTGAAGGCCGGCGCCTGGTCGAAGAAGACGGCCCGCAGGCCGGGCAGCCCGTCGGCCAGGGCCGCAAGCGACAGGTTGAACGGCCCCANCCCGNCCCCGACCACGTCGTAGGGCGGTTCGCCCCCCGCCGGCAGACCCGCGAACGCCGATCCGTCGTCGACGGTACGCGGGCGCTCGCCGCGAGCTGTGGACGGGGCGCGGAAGGTCACGAGGCCTCCAGGAGCGGGTTGGGGATCGGCACGTACACCGACTGAGTGGCCACCGGTCCGACCAGTTCGTCCCGCCCGTCCACGCAGGTGCGCAGGTTGGCCTTGCATGGCAGGGTGGGGGAGTCGAGCAGCCTGGTGATCAGTGCTCGGCGAGCGGCGGGNGGNCGCAGCCCCCNCCCGCGTGGGCCATCCTCGTCCAGCCGATGGAGCAGGCCACGCACCCGCCCGAGCAGGCGGCGCTCGTCCGCGACACCCGCGACCCCGAGCGCGCCGGCGAGGGCGAAGACGTTGTTCACGAACAGGTAGTAGATGGTCCTCTCGGCCACCAGCGCGTCATCGAAGATCGCGTTGAGCCCGGTACCGAAGCCGGGCAGCAGCTGCTGCACCTCCGCCGTGGCGGAGGTGGCCACGTAGTAGCCCTGGCTGTCGCGGTACCAGCCGGCGATCGGCCAGCCCGCCGCGTCCAGGGTGACCAGGGTGTTCTGCAGGTGGGCCTCGACGCCGATCCCGAAATGCAGGTAGAGGTCCACCACCGGGGCGGCTACCACGGTCAGGTAACGGTCGAACCAGGCGTCGGTCAGCGTCGGGAGGGGATCGCTCAGCGAGCCAGCCAGCGTCGTGAGGATCCGGGGAAGCATCGCCGTCCGGGCCCGGCCACGGCTGTCCGTGGTCCGCTCGGGCCTGGGCGCGATGAGTGCCGCGGCGCACACCACCCGGTCGACTGACCCGAACGGATTGACCCGGACGGCGGTCTCCAGCCCGACGCCGTCCTCGTCGCGCCCTCCGTCGCGCCGCTCGCCGGACCCGATCCGCAGCGGTGTTGCGGGGCCGGTTCGGGGCCGACCCTCCCCTCCCGGTCGGGTGACGGCCACCCAACCGGGCTCCCCGATGAGGCGGAAGTTCGGATGTCGGGCGGCGAGCGCCGCGCCGAGACCGGCGTCGATCAGCCTCGCGGTCATCGCGCCGAGCCGCAGCTCGTCGAGCTGCAGCACCCGGCGCGAGTTGGTGATCCGCATCCCCAGCGAGAGCTTGAGCATCACCGGGATCTCCGGCCGCCAGACGGTACGCAGCGACGAGGTGGGATACCACCGGTGCCCGGACACCCCGAGGTCGATCAGGCGGCCGTCCGCAAGCAGCTCGGCGACCGGTTCCCGCCTGCTGACCTCGTCCGCCTGCCAGGGATGCGCGGGTACCACGACGTAACCGGCGGGAATGTCCGGGCGATCGCGTCCGCCGGTCCGAGGGGACCCCGTGAGCCCGGGTGGGCCATGTCGGTCTGGTCCGGAACCGGACGCGGCCGAGAGGTCGGACTTCGGCTCCTCGGCCCCAGCGTCTTCCCTGGCCAGATCCGCCAGCAGCCGGATCAGGCCCCGGCCGTTCGTGCCGAGGGCCTGGTCCCGCCCTCCGGAGCGGGTCGTCGTACTGCCCGAGACGGTCACCACGGAGGGATGGGCTGCGAACCAGTGCAGCGCAAAGGACCCGCCGACTTCCGGAGAGTAGGTGGCCAGTGCCTCCGGCGAAGCCCCCTGGCGACTCTTGGCCGCCGGATGGAACGGATGACCGGTGATCAGGGCCTGCTCCGCGGCGAGGAACGGGGGGATGGTGGCCGGGTCCGGCCCGGGACCGCGGGCCGCGAGGCAGCTCGCGATCCAGCCGGCGGAATCGATGATCCTTCCCAGCGCCTGGGCGCCGAGGGCCGGCGGTAGCCCATCCCGCGTGACGACCTCTCGGACGAGCAGCGCGGCGAGCAGGCCCGCGTCCACCGGGGCTGGTTCGCGGGCCGCGCAAACCAGGCGTGGTGGTCCGAACCCGTGCCATCCGGCCGGGGAGTGGTGCGTCAACGTCGCCCGAACGGACAGGCCGGATGCGGGTAGGTCGATGCCGAGCGTCCGGGCGTCTGCCGGTAACCGGACGCCTGTCTCCCGCACCCAGCACCGCAGCAGAGTCTCCGTGACGATCTCGTCCGCGATGGTCGCGTCCGCGATGGCCTCGGACTGCGGTCGATCGCCGGTCACGACCGCCGCCGGGCCCTGGTGGAACCACCGGCGGCAAGGACGTCCCCGGTCTCGGCGATCAGCCCGAGCAGCGCGTCGACGTCCGCCGTGGTGGCGTCGGGATTGAGCAGAGTCAGCTTCAGGAAGACCGCGTGACGGGGACCGAGTTGGGTGCGCCCCACGACGGCCCGGCCGGCGACGAGCAGTTCCCGGCGCAGCCGGGCGTTGATCCGGTCCACCCGGTCGGGGGAGGGCGGGCCCGCGGGGCCGGATGCGGTGGGGCCGGACGCGGTCGGATCCGAGATGGCCTGTGGCGGCCGGTAGCGGAAGACGAGGGTGCTGAGTGTTACCGGGAAGGCGAGTTCGAGACGGGGGTCGGCGCGCACCGTCCGTGCCGCGTGCTGCGCGAGATCATGGCAGGCATCCACCCGGGCGCCGAGACCGTCGCGGCCGAGGGCCCGAAGGGTGACCGCGATGGGGAAGGCGTCCGCGCGGCGGGTGGTCCGCAGCGACCGGCCCAGCAGGCTGGTGAAGCCGGCCGCCTCGTCATCCTCCGGGTTGAGGTACTCCGCCCGTGTCGCGAGGCTGGCCCAGCCGTCGTCGCGGGCGGTGAGGAAGACCCCGGCCGGCGCCGGCTGCCAGCCGAGTTTGTGCAGATCCAGTGCGACCGAATCTGCGAGGTCGAGTCCGTCCAGCAGGCCGGCCAGCCGCTCGGACAGCAACGCGCCGCCGCCGTGGGCGGCGTCCACGTGAAACCAGCAGGCCGCCCTGCCGGACCTTGCCTCCATGCCCGATGGCCTGCTCGGGTCCTGCGACCCACCTAACCGGAGGCGATGTTCCTCGACCACCGCGGCGATCTGCCGAAGCGGGTCGACCGCGCCCGCATCGGTGGTACCAGCGGTGGCCACGACGATGGCCGGCCCGGCGTGCGCGGCCAGGGCGTGACGGAGCGCCTCGACGCGCATCCGGTGCCGGTCGTCGGTCTCGATGACCAGCACCGGAGGCGCGTCGATCGCGAGCAGGGACGCCGCCCGATCAATCGAGAAGTGTGCCGCCGCCGAACGGAACACCCGAGGTGCCGGCCGGTCCGCTCCTCGGTGCCCGGGGCCTCCTTGGTGCCCGGCATCGTGACCTGGGGCGGCCGGGCCCAAAGCGTCTTGCCCGGTCGGGCCACGGCGGGCCGCGTCCCGACCGAGGAACAGGCCCATCAGGTTCGATTCGGTCCCACCGGTGGTGATCGTGCCGGTGGCCCGGTCCGGATCGAAGCCGACCAGTGCGGCCAGGGTCGCGACGACCTCGGTCTCGATCGTCGTGGCCGCGGGAGCCTGGTCCCAGGAGTCCAGGGACGGATTGAGGGCGCTCACGGCGAGGTCGGCGGCGACCGCGACCGCCAGCGGAGGGCAGTGCAAATGGGCGGCGCACCACGGGTCCGCCGGGTCCGCGGAACCGGCGGCCAGGGCTTCGACCAGGCCGGTCAGCGCGGCCGACGGGCCGATTCCGGTCCTCGGTAGCAGGGTCCCTGTACTGTCCGGGGGGGCCGGATCGGCCGGGGCCGGATCGGCCGGAGTCAGGCCGAGGGCAGCTCTGGTCATGGCGCGCACCACCGGTGGACCACCGGCGGGCAGCGGGCCGCCGCGGATCCGGCGGCCATCGTCGAGGGCGGCCAACGCGAGATCGACCATCGGCCGTAGCCCCGGGAGGATGGGGATCTCCCGCCTCCGTGGACCGTCCGTGGACCCCCCGTTCCTCCGCCCCCGTTCCTCCGCCGACGTGGGCTTTCCGGCTGGTGCGGACTCTCCGGCCGGCGCGGTGGCGACAGGTGTGTCAGGGCTGCGCGGGGGGATCATCCGGCGGATCCGAACCGGACGTGGGCCTGATCGGCGGGTGGGTGTCCCAAAGCCGCGTGGACGGAGAGCCTGCGGACGGCGGCATCGATGGCGTCGGCGAGGATCGCGAGGACGCGATCGCCCTCCTCATCGCTGAGGATCAGCGGTGGCAACAGCCGGACGACCGCGCCGTGCCGCCCACCGAGCTCGATGATCAGGCCGCGGCGCAGACATTCGGCACGTACCAGACCGGCGAGTCTCGCGTCGGCGGGATGCGCGCCGACGAGGTCCGGGGCTGCGGTCGGATCGACCATCTCGGCGCCGAGCATCAGCCCGCGGCCGCGTACGTCGCCCACCTGCGGCCGGTTCCGGGCGATCTCTGCCAGGCCGGTGAGTAGGCGCGTGCCGAGTCGGGCGGCGCGTTCGTCGAGACGGTCCTCTCGCACCAGGCGCAGCGTGGCATGGCCCGCGGCCATTGCCAGCTGGTTTCCACGGAAGGNGCCGGTATGTGCCCCGGGCGCCCAGGTGTCCAGCTCAGACCGGTAGGCGATGACGGCCAGTGGCAGCCCGCCGCCGATCGCCTTGGACATGACGATGATGTCGGGGGTGATGCCGCTGTGCTGCGCGGCCCAGTACNTCCCGGTGCGACCGACTCCCGTCTGGACCTCGTCCAGGATCAGTGGGATGCCGCGGCGACGGGTGATCTCGCGGATGGCGCGGAGCCAGCCGTCAGGAGCGGGAACCACCCCGCCCTCACCCTGAACCGGTTCTACGATCAGTGCCGCCGGCCTGACTACCCCTCCGGCCGGGTCATCGAGGAGACGTTCGATGTAGCGGGCGGACAACTCGGCACCGTCCGGACCGGGGGCGCGACCGGACCCCACCCCGAACGGGCACCGGTAGGGGAAGGGGAACGGCAGCCGTACGACGGATGTCGATGGCGGCAGAGGATCTTTGACGGCGACGTTCCCGGTCACGGCCAGGGCACCCGCCGTCATTCCGTGGTATCCACCGGTGAACGCGAGGATGGTCTGGTTGCCCGTCACCGTCTGCGCGAGCTTGATGGCCGCCTCGACCGCGTCGGCGCCGCTCGGGCCGCAGAAGTGCAACTTCACATCGCTCCCCATGCCGGCCGGCAGGCAGCCACGGAGTTCGTCGGTGAAGGCGTCCTTCTCGGGGGTGGCGAGGTCGAGCGTGTGCAACGGGGCGCCTCGGGCAAGCATCGATGTGATCGCCTCCGTTACCACCGGATGGTTGTGTCCCAGCGCGAGCGTTCCGGCGCCGGCCAGGCAGTCCAGGTAGCGGCGGCCATCCGCGCCGNGAACCATGGTTCCGGACGCCCGGACAGGCACGATCGGGAGGGTCCGCGCATAGGTCCGTGCCGCCGATTCGCGCTGACGCTGACGCGCGAGGATCGTGGCCGGGTTCGCGGCGTCCGTGGGTGCGGACCTGGGACCCGTGGTGGGGGCTGCAGGCGTGGACCTGGCGGCGACGGGGGTCGTGGTCGGGGGGGTCGTGGTCGGGGGGGTCGTGGTCGCAGGGGGCGTCGTCGTGGCTCTCGTGGTTACGGAAGGCACGGTCGCGGGGGGCGCCGTGCGGCCGGCTGAGCCGCCGGCGGCGTCACGAGCGGAAACCGTCATCGCGGGCGACTCCCTTTCGCGCAGGCTGATTGAGGGAAGCCTAACTTAAGCCAGTCGCACCATGGTTGCTCCGCGCAAGGTTATGGTGGTGCCAAGCAGACGTGGTGGTCTCTTCATAGTCCGTCCAGGGGAGTCGGGTTGCGGCAGAAACATCGGCCTCAGGCTGTGGTGTTTGCGGCATGTCCACTACACGCCCGTTGATCAGAATCAGACAACCGGTTATGGCNGNGACGAACGTCCCGCNNC
>NZ_JPGU01000024.1:20635-27581 GCF_000732115.1 Frankia sp. CeD | reverse complement strand
GNNNNCCGTGTGATGTATCAGGCACCGTTTGCGGATCCGATCCGTGTTTCGTCGCCCCACCATCGGGCTAACCGACAGCGTCGGGTCCAGGTGGAGACCACCCATCCGAGACCACTGTCTGGACCACCCTTCTGGACCATGCGTCCGCACTCGGCAGCCCGCGCCACACGCCATCGCTCCTGTGCGCCTGGCGGCAGTGCGCCTGGCGGCAGTGCGCCTGGCGGCAGTGCGCCTGGCGGCAGAGGGGATTGTCCTGTCCCTGGCGAGGGACGCGGCTGAGCTCGGACAACTGATGGAGTCTCGGACGACTGATGGAGTGACGACTGATTGGAGTGAGGAGTCGATCTGGTGGACCTGCCGCCCTCGGCCGCGCCGCTGCGCGCCCTGCCCGCCGAAAGCCTCCCCCGTCCGGTGTTGACCGCGGTGCGTGCCTGGCCGGCCGGCGCCGGAGAGGTCAGCGCCTACTTTTACGACCCGGCGGCGGCCGCGCGGAACGCCGCGGCGCTGCGGGCCTGCCTGCCCATGTGGGCGGAGGTCTGCTACGCGGTCAAGGCCAACAGCTTTCCGCCGATACTCGACGCCCTGTTGCGTGGGACCGGTCCGGACATCCCTCGGTCGGGGCGGGAACGGAGTGACTCCAGCCCGGGCGCCACCCCGACCGACGCCAGGACCGACGCCAGGAGCGACGCCAGGAGCGACGCCAGGACCGGCGCCAGCGGTCGGGGCATCGACGGTTTCGAGGTCTCCTCCGCGCACGAGGTGCGCCTGGCGCAGGCAGCGTACGGCCGGGTCGACTCCGCCCGACGTCCCCGCCTGGTCGCATCCGGACCGGGAAAGTCGATGACCCTGCTTACCGCGCTGGTCTCGGCCGACGTCGACGTCGTCAACGTCGAGAGCTTCGGCGAACTGCGCCGCCTGGACGCCGTCGCGGCCCGGCTCGGCCGTCGGGTGCGGGCGGCGGTGCGCGTCAACCCGGCCCAGGTAGGCCTGGCAGGCTCCCTCCAAATGGGCGGTCGGCCGAGTGCGTTTGGCATCCCCGAAACGGAGGTCCCCGCCGCGCTCGAACTCGCGGCGGATCTGGCCCATATCGACGTCGTCGGATTCCATGTCCACGCAGTGTCCGGCAATCTCGATGCCGCCGCCCATCTGGGCTACGTCCGGTGGTGTCTCGATTTCGCCGTCCGGACGGCTGCCGTGGCCGGGATCGAGCTGCGGATGGTCGACGTGGGCGGTGGATTCGGGGTTCCGTTCGAACCGGACCGGCGCGGTGACCGGCCCTTTGACCTAATCCGATTTGGTGAGGGACTAAGTTCGCTGCCGGTGCCGGACGGAACTCGGGTAATCTTCGAGCCGGGGCGGATGCTGGTGGCCGACTCCGGCTGGTACGCCGCCGAGGTGATCGACGTCAAACATTCCTACGGGACGGAATTCGTGATTCTGCGTGGCGGAATTCATCATTTCGCGCTGCCGACATCGTGGGAGATCGTCCATAACTTCGCCGTCGTGGAGAGATCGGGCCGGAACGGTGGGCCGGAGCCGGAGCACACGCGGGAGGCGGTGGTCGAAGGTCGTCCGGTGACGGTGGTCGGGGAGCTGTGCACGCCGGAGGACACCCTCGCCCGTGACATCACGGTCGATCGGGTGCGGCCGGGTGACGTCGTCGTCTTCCCCATGGCGGGNGCGTACGGCTACGAGTTCGCACTGCCGGATTTCCTCGGCCACCCCCGGGCCCGGCGCATCGAGCTTCGGGGAACACGGCATGCTCCGTTCCCCACCGATCGGTCGAGCTGATCGGATACCCGGGAGAGGAATGTTCCTTCAGCACCAGGTAGCACCAGGTTCAAGCTCATCGCTCCAGCCGCCATGGCAGTTATTTCTGACATTCTAGACAATATTACTCCAAGTCGCATTTTTCGGGTTATTGACAATCTGTTGATGGGGCGATACGCAGTGTTTATCGACCTGGCGCCCAAACGGGACATTGCGGACGGCGGGGGCCGATGTGTCGTGGTTCTGGCCCGTTCGGCTGGTCAAAATTAGGACTTCTGTCACAATGAATAGATAACTAGCAATCTATAGTGGCATTCCTATCAGATCAGCCGTGACTGCCGATCGGGAGTCACATCAGGACACGGCCGGGAGTATCGATCGGGGAGAAGACCCATGTTTTCGTACCTACATCGTCTCAGGACCATCAGCGTGCTCGGCGCGGCGACCCTTGTCGGCGGGCTGCTCGGCGGCGGTGGCTACGCCTACGCGCAGAGCGGTTTCACCGGCAACCCCTGGGTGTTCCGGGCGACCAACCAGAGCGCTGAGGGGCTTCGTATCCAGTCGACGGGCGGGCCCAACGGCCAGCTGTTCATCGTCTACGACCATCTGAACCAACCCATCTTCGCCGTCAACAAGGCCGGCGGCGCCGGCGTGTTCGGGGACAACTTCAACGTCCACCAGGGCAACGACATCCTGCATCCCTGGGTGCGGATCAGCGTCACCGATCCGCAGCCCGCCGACTGCGTGACCACGGGCCAGCTCGTCATCGGGGGCTCGACCGGTTCGGGTGGCCGCATCTGGCGGTGCGTCGTCGGGCAGGGATGGACGTCCGTCGTCTGACGGGACGTGGCCCGCGGCGGGGCGAGGCCCGCTTGGACGATCGTGACGTCACGCGGCGTCACGATTCAGTGCCGCATTGCTTTTCAAGTAGCGCACGCCCTTTTGTAACCGGCGTCACAGAACCTCTGCGCTGACCCGCTGACCCGCTGACCCGCTGAGCCGCTGAGCCGCTGATCGGGTGATTCGCCAACCATGCCGGACCCATCCGCTGCGGGGGAGGGCCGGGCGGGGAATGACGTGACGGCGTCAGGGGCCGTTGGTGATGATCGTGACGGCCGCCTCGGCGTCGTTTGGCCGGGCCGCCTCCCAACCCGCGCGTGCCGCTCCGGTGCGGCCTGATCCGGCACGGTCCGATCCCGGCCGCCTCGACAGGACCGGGAAGGGGGACATCCCGAAGGCGGACGACAGCAGGGCCGATGCGGAGGCGGCCGGGGGACGTGGCGCGGGACGGATCGGTGGGGAGTACCGGGCGGCCGGGGCAGAGCGGGTCACAGTGGTGGGTTCGGTGGGTTCGGTAGGTTCGGTGGGTTCGGCGGGNGACGACCCGTCGGCGGACGACGGCCCCTCGGGCAGCGAGGAGCTCCCGGCGCCCGGGGAGGCCGCGCCGTCGGCTTCGGGGACGGAGGCGGACCGCCGACCCACCACCGGCGCCGGCGGAACCGGCACGGGCAGGTCGAACCACAGGTACTTCCCTGACTCGACCGCCACCGTCCCCCAGCTGCCCGCCAACGTGTCGAGAACCAGCAGGCCGCGACCGCCCTCGGCGTCCGGCGCGACCTCACGCCGCTGCGGCAGAACCGTCGAGGTGTCCGACACGGACGCGTGGATCAGACCGGGCCGTATCTCGATAAGCAGCCACAGCGGCGGCTGCCCGTATTTGACCGCGTTCGTCACGAGCTCGCTGACGAGCAGCTCGGCGGTGCCGCGCAGGTCCTCGGGAAGGTCCGCCAGCCGGATGCCCTCGCGGAGCACCCTGCGGGCCTGCGGGACGGCGGAGGGCAGATAGGGGAGCTCGGCGAGTATGTGGGTTGCGGGTGGGCAACTGGACGTTGCCTGCCGTACCACATCCATCGGGACCGAAGACGCGCTCATCGACCACCAAGCCTGTGCGAGGATATCGAGGTGGCTCTACCCACTGGGTGGGGATTGAAGCCTCTGTTTCCGGATCGCACCTCTTGAGGCTATGTCGATCTGGCATCCGGTGCGGTGCCGGTGGCGCCTCCTTTCCGTGGGCCTTCGTGCCCGCGGGGCCCGGGGGGACGCCCGCGGGCGTAGCGGAGGCGCCTCGGAGGTACCCCGAAGCGTCCATCATGCCGGTCAGCCGGGCACGCGCGCCACGAGGATCGCGACATCGTCGCGCAGGTTGCCGCCGGCAAACCGCTCGGCGGCGGCCAGGACGCGATCCGCGATCCCCTGCGCTGACAGGCCTGCGCATCCCCCGATCGCGTCGAGGAGCCGGTCCTCGCCGAGCAGCTTCCCGCCATTGCGGGCCTCGATGACCCCGTCGGTGTAGAAGACCAGTGACTCGCCCGGGCGCAGGACGATCTCGAACCCCGGAAACGAGACCTCGTCGTCGTCGAGGACGCCGAGCAGGGTTCCCGGGCGACCGACGAGCGAGGCGCGCCCGTCGGCGTGCAGCACCACCGGCTGGGGATGGCCGGCGAGGAACAGCCGCAGTCGGATCCTGGTGCTGGTGCTGGTGCTGGTGCTGGTGCTGGTGCTGGTGCTGGTGTCGGTGTCGGTGTCGGCGGGCTCGCCCTCCGCGGGTCCGCCGGCCGGCGCCATGATCGTGGCGGCGGCCAGGGTGCAGAACCGACTCTGCCCGTTCGGATGAGACGACGCGGCGTCGCGCAGGGTCCGGTTCAACTCGAGCAGCACCTCGCCGAGCTCCGTACCCCGGCCCGTCAGCAGCCGCAGGACGGCGCGGGCCACCCCGGTCACGGTGGCGGCCTCTGCACCCTTGCCACAGACGTCGCCGATGGCGATCGTCCAGCCGAGCGGACCCCACAGCAGGTCGAAGAAGTCGCCGCCGACGTCGAGACCCGCCGACTGCGCGGCGCCGTAGGCGGAACCGAGATCCAGTCCCTCGATCATCGGCAGCTCCGGTGGGCGCAGACCCGCCTGGAGCGTGCCGGCCAGTTCCACCTGCCGGCTGTAGAGCCGGGCGTTGTCGACCGCGAAGGCGGCCCGGCGCGCGAGGTCGGCGAGCAGATCGATCTCGTCCGCGGCGAAGGCGTTGCCCTCGGGGCGGCCGAGCGCGAGCACCCCGAGTACCCGCCGCCGGGCCCGCAGCACCATCACGAGCGCCGGTCCGCCNAGCGCGGTCAGTGAACGCACTCGGTCTCCGCTCGCGGAGCGCACCGCCGCCATCAACGGGCCGTCCGGGTCGACCGCGGCAGCGGTGAGGGCGCCCGCCGCGTTCTCCTCCGCGTGTGCCGCCGCCCACAGGGCGGGATCGGCGTTCTCCCGGTGCAGGTACACCGCGCACCACTGGGCCAGCCGCGGGACCGGCAACCGCGCGAGCAGCGCCAGCGAGCGGCTCAGGTCCAGGCTGCCCGCCAGCAGATCGGACGCCTCGGCGAGGAAGGACAGCATCCCGATGCGGCGCTCCTCGGCGCGTCGCATGTCGCCGCCGCCGAGGGCCAGGGCCATCCATCGGGTCGTCAGGCGGATGCGTTCCAGGTCCAGCCCGGCCGCCGCGGCGGCATCCATCCGGCGGACGTCGCCGGGGACACCCACTCCGCCCGAATCGCTGGTGCCGCCCGAATCGCTGGTGCCGCCCGAACCACTCGGGCGGCCGCCGGCCGCCGGCCAGAGCAGCAGTTCGCCGAGGCTCTCCTGCGTCGGATCCAGCGGGAACAAGAGCGCCTCGGTAACCGGGCCGACGGCCCCGAGCGTGGCCACGGTCTCCGACCGGCCGCCGTCGCGCCCGGGACGCCGCACCAGCCCGGCGGTGACCGCGAGCGCGTCCACCAGCTGCGCGAGCAGCTCACTGACCTCGCCCTCGGCGGTGAGGGCACGGGCGGTGTCCCGGGCTATCAGCCGGACCGGACGCGGCGCCGGTACCACGGGGGCCGGTACCGGGCGGGGCGCGGGACAGGTCACAGCCACAGCGGGACTGGTCACAGCAGCGGTGGGCGAGCCGTCGCCGGCGGTTTCCAGGCGGAACCAGACGGTCTTGCCACCGCGGCCGTGCTCGGTCCCCCAGCTCGTCGCGAGCGCGTCGACGAGGGCGAGGCCGCGGCCGTCCTCGCGCAGCCCGTCGATGCCGAAGTCAGCGTCCTCGACCTTCTTTACCCGGGCCATGCCGATGCGGACCGGATGCCGGTCGGTGACCCCGACCCGCACGCCGTCACCGTCCGCGCGCACCTCCACGGTGGCCGAGGTGCCCGCGTGCACGACGACATTGGTGACCAGCTCGGTGACGAGCAGAAGCGCGGAGTCCAGCAGGTCGTCGTCCAGCTGCCCGTGCAACGCCTCGAGCAGGAAGCGCCGGGCGGCCCGGGGGGAGTCGGGCGTCGGTGGCAACGCGATGGCGCGCGCCGGCATCGTCCCACCCCCTGCTGCGCCATACATGTACTCAGTCTCTCCTGCGTTGTCCATCGTGAGGCGGATACTGGCGGCTGGTGTCACCTGTCCACCGACGCCGCCCCACGCCGGTGCCCGTGGGAGACCGCCCTTGACCCGGGCCCTCCGCCCGGCCCGGGACCCGAGACGATCGTGTCGACTGAGCTCAGGTAGGAGACCAATGAGCCCCGCATACGACCCGCAACCCTCGGCTCGTCATGATCTGGATGCACCAGGCGGTGACGCTACCGCGACCATCGTGCCCCATGCATCCCTTCCCGTGGACGACACTCGGGCGTCGCGGGCCGCCGCCGACGAGCTGATCGCGGATCTCCTGCANGGGCTGNCCCGCCTGTGCGAGGGCGACTTCTCGACCCGCCTCGCGGCGCGGGACGGCTACGCCGGTGACGTGGTGCGCAAGTTCGACGAGCTGGCCGCCATCCAGGAGCGCCACGCGCGTGAGCTGGCCCGGGTCAGTAAGGTGATCCGCCGTGACGGTNGGCTCACCCTGCGGATGGAGGACCTGGGCAACCCCGGCGGCTGGTCCGACATGACGCAGGCGGTGAACTCCCTCATCGACGACCTGGCCCGGCCGACCCACGAGGTGGCGCGGGTCATAGCGGCGGTGGCCGAGGGGGACCTGTCCCAGCACATGGCGTTGGAGATCGCCGGCCAGCCGGTGCGCGGGGAGTTCCTGCGGATCGGCACCACGGTGAACACGATGGTGGACCAGTTGTCGTCGTTTGCGGACGAGGTGACCCGGGTCGCC
>NZ_JPGU01000024.1:20082-20485 GCF_000732115.1 Frankia sp. CeD | reverse complement strand
TGCGCAGGGTGATCTGAGTCAGAAGATCACGGTGGACGCCCGCGGTGAGATCCACGAACTGAAGTCGACCGTCAACACGATGGTCGACCAGCTCTCCGCGTTCGCCGACGAGGTCACCCGGATGGCCAAGGAGGTCGGCACCGAGGGCAAGCTAGGCGGCCAGGCGCAGGTCAAGGGCGTTTCCGGGGTCTGGCGCGACCTGACCGACTCGGTCAACGTCATGGCCGGCAACCTCACCACCCAGGTTCGCAGCATCGCCGAGGTCGCGGCGGCCGTGGCCCGCGGCGACCTCACCCGGCAGATCACCGTCGACGCCCGGGGCGAGGTCGCGGGCCTCGCGCACACCCTGAACACGATGGTGGACCAGTTGTCGTCGTTTGCGGACGAGGTGACCCGGGTCGCC
>NZ_JPGU01000024.1:0-19670 GCF_000732115.1 Frankia sp. CeD | reverse complement strand
CCACGGCGGTGGCCCGCGGCGACCTGAGCCAGAAGATCACCGTGACCGCGCAGGGTGAGATCGCCGAGCTGAAGGACACCGTCAACACGATGGTCGACCAGCTCTCCTCGTTCGCAGCGGAGATCACCCGGGTGGGCCGGGAGGTTGGCGTCGAGGGCAAGCTCGGCGGTCAGGCCACCGTAGCCGGAGTCGCCGGAACGTGGAAGGACCTCACCGACAACGTCAACCAGCTGGCGTCCACGCTGACCATCCAGCTGCGGGCGATCGGCGACGTCTCCACCGCGGTGACCCGCGGTGACCTGACCCGGTCCATCTCGGTGGAGGCCGAGGGCGAGGTCGCCGAGCTCAAGGACAACATCAACCAGATGATCGCGCGACTGCGCGAGACCACCGAGGTCAACGCCCAGCAGGACTGGCTGAAGTCCAACCTGGCCCGGATCGGCAGCAAGATGCAGGGCCAGCGCGATCTCTACGCGGTCTGCCAGATGATCATCAGTGAGATGACGCCAGCGGTCAACGCCCAGCAGGGCACGGTCTACCTGCTCGACTTCATCGAGGGTGACAAGCTGCGCTACGTCGCCGGCTACGGCTCGGTGCCCCGGCGCCGCTCGGACGGCACCTTCCTGTTCGGCGAGGGACTCATCGGGCAGGCGGCCCTGGAACGCGACCGTATCCGAGTCGAGCACGTACCAGCCGGCTACCTCAACATCCGCAGCGGACTCGGTGAGGCGCCGCCGTGCGACCTGGTCGTCGTGCCGGTCGTGTTCGAGAACCAGGTGCTCGGCGTCATCGAGCTGGCCTCGTTCTCGCCGTTCTCCGAGCTGCACCTCACCCTGGTCGACCAGCTCGTCGACACCATCGGGGTGGTGCTGAACACGATCATGGCGAACGCGCGGACGGAGGAGCTGCTGGCCCAGTCCCAGCGGCTCACCCAGGAGCTGCGTTCGCAGTCGGTCGAGCTGCAGCGGACGAATAACGAGCTTGAGGAGAAGGCGGCGCTGCTCGAGGAGAAGAACCACGAGATCGAGCTGGCCCGCATCGGGTTGGAGGAGAAGGCCGAGCAGCTGGCGCTGTCGTCGCAGTACAAGTCGGAGTTCCTGGCGAACATGAGCCACGAGCTGCGCACGCCGCTCAACAGTCTGCTCATCCTCGCCAAGCTGCTGGCCGACAACCCGGACCGTAACCTCTCCCGCAAGCAGATCGACTTCGCCGAGACGATCCACTCCGCCGGTTCCGAGCTGCTCGAATTGATCAACGACATCCTGGACCTGTCGAAGGTCGAGGCCGGCAAGATGAACGTCGATGCGACCACCGTGCGCACGGCGGCGCTCTGCGACGCGGTCGCCGGGGTCTTCGGCCCCGTGGCGGAGGAGAAGGGCCTGTCATTCCAGGTCAACCTCGCTCCCGACGTGCCGGCCGAGTTCGTCACCGACGAGCAGCGCCTCCAGCAGGTGCTGAAGAACCTCCTGTCGAACGCGGTGAAATTCACCGACACCGGCACCGTCCGGCTGGACGTCACCGTCGCCCGGCCGGATCTGCCCTTCCTCTCGCCGAGCCTGTGTTCCGCGGGCACGGTGTTGTCGTTCGCGGTCACCGACACCGGAATCGGGGTCGCCGTCGAGAAGCTTCGGATGATCTTCGAGGCGTTCCAACAGGCGGACGGCACGACGTCGCGTCGCTACGGTGGCACCGGGCTCGGCCTGTCGATCAGCAAGGAGATCGCCCGCCTGCTGGGCGGGGCCATCGCGGTCTCCAGCGTGGTCGGCCGTGGGAGCNCCTTCNCCCTTTNCCTGCCGTCGGCCCCGCCGGCGCAGACGCCGCCCTTTGGGGTCACGCCGGGCGAGCCAGACAACGTTCTCATGATCGTCGATCCGTCGGGTCAGTACCTCGGGCGGCGGTCGGGTGAGGGAGTGGACGCGGAACCGGGTGGCGGACCCGCGCCGTCCGCCGGCCGCGATGCCGGGCCCGCGAACGGATGGCAGAACCCCGACGCCGACCGGTTCGGCACGGCGGCACTCGCGCCCTCGTCCCCGTCTTCGTCTTCGTCCCTGTCCCCGACCCGTTCCGGGCCCGGCGCGGGGGGAACCGCCGGGCACGGGGACGCGGGTGGGATCGGCGGCGCCCACTGGTCCGCCGCGGCCAGCGGACCGGCGGAGGGCTCGGCGGCCTTCACGTCGGGCTGGCGGCCGAGCGAGCCCGTCACGGTGGGGACTCCGTTCCTCACCGAGTCCACCGAGTCCACCGAGTCCGCCAGCCGCCCGCTGACCGAGGGATCGGAAGGATCCGATCCCCTGGTCGGCACCACGGTGCTGGTCGTCGACGACGACGTCCGCAACGTCTTCGCGCTCACCAGCGCGCTGGAGATGTACGGAATGCGGGTCCTCTACGCCGACAACGGTCATGATGCGATCCGTATGCTGCAGCAGGACACCCCGCCCGTGCACCTCGTGCTGATGGATGTGATGTTGCCGGGCATGGACGGCAACGAAACGACCTCGATGATCCGTGACATGCCGGCGTTCGCGGACCTGCCGATCCTGGTGCTGACCGCCAAGGCCATGCCGGGAGATCGGGAGAAGAGCATCACCGCCGGAGCCACCGACTACATCACCAAGCCCGTGGATCTGGAGCACCTCCTCGGGGTGATGCGGTCGTATCTGTATTGATCAGATCGCGTATGGTGCGCATTCGGGTGGCTATCGGTGGGGTGGTGAGATGCCGCCGGGAGCGATCAGTGATCATGTAGGGGTGGCGACGCCCACCACGGGTCGGCAGGGCGATCGCGAAGGAGGAGGCAGGCGGGTGACCGAGCGGACCGGCGGTTNCNTCGACGGCGNANGNGGGNCGAGCACGGNACGGCCCCGCAGCAAGATCCTGCTGGTCGACGATCGAGCGGACAATCTGATGGCCCTGGAGGCGATTCTCGCCTCGCTGGATCAGGATCTCGTCACGGCGTCGTCGGGTGAGGAAGCTCTCAAGCGTCTTCTGGTGGACGACTTCGCGGTGATCCTGCTGGACGTCCAGATGCCGGGGATGGACGGTTTCGAGACAGCGCACCGGATCAAGCAGCGGGGGCGTACCCGAGACACTCCGATCATCTTTCTGACGGCGATCGACCGCGAGCCGCATCACGCGTTCCGCGGCTACGCTGTCGGCGCGGTCGACTACATCGCGAAGCCTTTCGACCCCTGGTTGCTCCGGGCCAAGGTCAGCGTCTTCGTCGAGCTGTTCGAGAAGAACGAGCGGCTGGCCGAACTGGTCCACCAGCGTGTTCGCGACTTTGATCTGATGACGGAGATCGCGGAGCGGCTGATCGCGTTGGACGTCCTGCTGGAGGGCAGCAGCCGCAGCTCCGCCGAGGAGACCCTGGCTGCGGCCGGGGCCGAGGTCCGCGGACTCGTCACCCGGTTGCAGCCCTTCGCCCGGCCGACGAACGCCTGATCGTCCACGCCCGTCGGCGGGCATCCGGCCTCCCGCCAACATTAGGCGGGATGGCGTGGGTGTGGGTGCTCGACCACCACAAGGGGGCGCCCGGCCCATGGCTCGCGCCGATAACATGAATTTGTCGACCAGATCCGCCGCCGTGCCGGCACGGCCGGTTTGTGCAGTCGTAGGAGGTTTCGTCGTATGGCGATATCCCGGCGCAACCTCCCTGGGCTCACCGGGACTGATCTCCAGACTATCGGTCCGTATACAGTTGAACGGAAGCTGGTCGACGCCAGGACAGGACCAGTGTTTCTTGNACGTAACGGCGAGGCGCGTCCGGTCCTCGTCAAGACGATTACTGCGCCCTTCGGGCGGGACGCAGAGTTCCGTCGGCGCCTGCGCGTCGACCTCGACAACATCCGCCGGTTGGCGCCGTCCTGCCTCGCCGCCATCCTCGACCTCGACACGGGCGCTCGCCCCCCATACGTCGTCGCGGAGTTCATCGACGCTCCGACTCTCGCCGCAACCGTCGCCGGCGGCGCAGCGTTGTCCGGACCAGACACCTACCGGCTCGCCGTCGGGCTGGCGACGGCTCTGGCCGCACTGCACGAATTGGAAATTTTCCTCGGCGACCTGAAGCCTATCAATGTGGTTCTTTCCGGGCAGGGAGTGCGGCTGGTTGACTTCGGGCTCTTCCGAGCGATGAATGCGGTAAGCATCAATAATCCGGGCGGACCGCCGTCCGGTATCGGAACACTTGCGTTCATAACGCCCGAACAGGCTCTCGGGCAGACCGCCACCGTCGCATCGGATGTCTTTACCTGGGGCGGCATGCTGTTGTTCGCCGCGACCGGCCGGCCGCCATTCGGTGCCGGAACGCCCCGGGTCCTGCTGCAGCGGGCCGTCTACGCGGAACCCGACCTGTCCGTGTTCTGCCCGGAGCTGCGAGAGCTGGTCGCGGCGGCGATGCGCAAGGACCCGAAGCGCCGGCCGGCCGCGGCCGAACTGCTCGAACAGCTGATGGCCTATCCGACACGAAGCGAGGCGGAGCCGGCGGTCGAACCCACCCGGCGTCTCGCCCTGCCGGCGGGTGCCATCGAGACGCTGGNGNCNNNGCAGACGAGGCGGACGGTCGAGTCCGAGACGAAACCGGAGGTCGTAGGCACGAGCGACCTCGCCGCTCCTGCCATCGGTGCCATCCACGGCCTCGAGATCGTGCTCGAAACCGTGACCGTGCTCGGGACCGGGCCGGCCGCGGAGATCACGGCCGTCCCGCCGGCCGCGGAGATCACGGCCGTCCCGCCGGCCGCCGCGGTCGCCCTCGGCGCCGTCCGTACCGGAGCAGAACCGCGGATGCGTCCGTCGTCTCCCGGTCCGTCGTCTCCCGGTCCGTCGTCTCCCGGTCCGTCGTCTCCCGGTCCGTCGTCTCCCGCTCCGTCGTCTCCCGCTCCGTCGTCTCCCGGTCCGTCGGCCGCTCTGGCCGGTGTGCCCGCCCCACTGCCCACCGCGGCCGCGAGAGCGCGCGCAAGCTACGTCCAGGAGGGCACCGGGAATGTCTCCGCCTTGTCATCACCATCGTCACCGCGGGATCACCTGGACCGCGGGTGGCTTCGACGCGTGCTCTCGATCGGCGTGGCGGTCTCGGTGCTCGTCCTCTCGACCGTTGTGATCGTCGATACGCTGCGGGAGCGCAGCGCGGCGGCCACGTCGCGTGAGGCGGCCCGTGGCGCGATGCGCCTTCTCGACCGGGAACCGGATCTCGCCGGCCAACTCGCCGTCTCGGCCTACCGCATGGCTCCGACCTCGGCTGCGGCGGAGGCGCTGGTCAATGCGAGCATCCGGCAGATCGGGCCGGCGACGGGAGCGATCCGCGATCTGCTGATCACCCCGGATGGTCGATATCTGATCATCGTCGGTGACTTCGGCGGGTCGGTGTGGAACATCATCGGCCCTGGCCGGGTGCGCTACATCACCGACCTGCCCGCGGTGGCCGCGGCCATGGGAGATCGCAGCCCCCTCGCGGCCGGGGTCGCCCCGGCGGCCGCGGTGAAGGGCCTGCTCGCCGTCGCGCTGATACCCGCATCCGGTCCGGCCACGGGTGTGCGGGCGTCCACGATCATGGTGACGGCGGGGACGGACGGGGNGATCCGGTTATGGCGGCTGGCCCNGCCCNGGNCCNCGGACGACGGNGACCTTCAGTCGGCGATCAACACCNGTCAACGGGTGAGTCTGCTCGCCGAGTTGCGGGGACACACGGGTGCGGTGGCGAGCGTCGCGGTGAGCGGGGATGGTCGAACCCTGGCCTCGGCGGGCGCCGATCGCGTCGTCCGTCTCTGGGACATCGGCCATCCGCAGAATCCTCGCGCCCTCGCCGAGCTGCCCCAGCCGGCGGAGGTCACCAGCCTCGCCTTCACCCCCGACGGCGACTCGCTCGCGGTCGGGGGGGTAGGCCATCTCTCCGTCTGGGATGTGACCGCTGCCGGGCAACCGCGCCGCCGGGCCCAGCTGACCGCCCCCGCCACTGTCCGCAAGCTCCTCGTCAGCCCGGACGGCCGGTGGCTCGCCGTGGCGAGTACCTCCGACGGCGGCTCGCTGACGGAGATCTATGGGCTGGACAGCCCCCGGGGACTGCACCGCCTCACCGCCATCGCGAGCCGGCCAGGCCAGGCCGGTTCGATCGCGCTCTCCGCCGACGGGCGGGTCCTCGCTGTCAGTACCCCGGCCGGTCAGGTAACGCTCTGGGACATGCGCTCACCATCCCGGCCGGTGCAGCGGGCCACCCTGCCGGTCGGCACCGCGCCGACGGCGACGGTCTTCGGACCTCTGGGACATGAGGGCGTCCTCGCAGTCGTAGCCGGTGACGCCGTCCGTCTCTGGCAGCTCGACCTGCTCGCGGCCGAGGACGAGATCTGTGCCAGGGCCGAGGGCCGCATCAATCGGGAGCAGTGGCGGACCTACCTCGGTCACCGGCACTACGACCCGCCCTGTGACTGACCCGCCCGGTGACCGGCCCGCCCGGTGACCGGCCGGGTTGGTCGCGTTCCTCGTGATGTCCGGCCTGCTGCTGGTGGTGGTGCCGCGGGTGCGGGCAGGTGAGGATGCCTCGGGGAGCCGGCAGGCGGCGGCTATCGCGAGAAGTGGCGCGCGGCGCCGTAACCGGGGCCCTGTTCCGGGCGGCCCGTCCGGGACGTCCATCGCCACTGGACCGAGATGCGTCCGGCGACGTGCTCCGGGACCCTGGGCACCGCGTGCAGCCAGTCGGCTTGGGCCCGACCTCCCAGCACGATCAGATCACCGCCGGCCGGGGAGAGGTCGCGAGCGCCGGATGCCTCCGGGTCGTTGAGGATCCGTCGGCCGGGCGGCAGGTGGCGAGACTTGATCAGGAACGGTCGCCGGGCACCGAGGGTGAGGATGGCGATCACCGTGTCGTCGAGCCAGCGCATCTCGCGGTCCCGGTGGAAGGCGACGCCGTCGGCTCCGTCCCGGTACAGCGACAGGCCAAAGCCGTCGAACTCCACGCCGTAGGTCCGCCGCAGGGTCCGGTAGGCGTCGAGCAGGGCGGGAAAGGCGACCGGCCGACCCCGCGGGATCCAGGCGCTCATCCGTGGTTCGGTGACGTGGCGTTCGTAACGCCACATGGTTCCCTGTCGCCAGGGGATCTCGGCATGCAGGGTCTCGTACAGCTGGTCGGCCTCGCGTAGCCATCCGCGCGTGACGTCGACCCAGGACCGGTCGTCCAGCCAGATCCGTTGCACCGACGCGGTGCGGTCGACCGCACCGTTGGCGGGCACCGCGGTGCCGTCGGTCTCGCTCGTCACCCGGCCGACGCTACCCGGCCGACGCCATCCGGCAGGCCCCGGTCCGGGGCCGTCCGGCGTAACCTGCGAGATCCAGGAGGCATATTCCGTGAAGGTGAACAGGCGAGGATGACCTGCGCAGCACCCGACCCGGGGACCTCGACGAACCTCGAAAGCGATGTCCGTCGTCTCACCGCAACCGCCTTCACCGCAACCGCCGTGGTCAGGACCGAACGAGCCGCGCGATCGCGGCCGACGCCTCCCGGATCTTCTCGTCGGCCACCGGACCGCCTTCGGCGGCGGCGTGCGTCACGCAGTGCGTCAGATGGTCCTCGAGGAGCCCGAGGGCGACCGACTGTAACGCCCGGGTCGTCGCCGAGACCTGGGTGAGGATGTCGATGCAGTACTTGTCCTCGGCAATCATGCGCTGTAGCCCCCGGACCTGGCCTTCGATGCGGCGAAGCCGAGCGGTGTAATCGTCCTTGGTGTTGGTGTAGCCGTGCATCCATCGCGCCTTCCCGTCCAGGTACCCCCCTACGGTACCTGGGCCGGAGCCGGTCGTCGGATTGGGATTCGGTGAGATACCGGCGCCAACCGCCGACTGGAATTCGAACCGAGGCTCCTCCCGGCGGTGACACGTCCCACAATCATCACCGTGAGTGAGAATTCTCCGCCCGTGCGGTATCAGCGGCGCGGGTCCTCCAGGACAGGCTCGGGTTGCCCGTTCACGTCCTGCCCAACTGCGCGGACGCCGCCCCGCTGGCTGGGTACCCGGCACGGATCGTTCCTGGCAAACCGCACCCGGCGCCCCATAATTGCGCCAGGAAAGTGCCGAGTGGTGCACTTTCTCGCCCTGGTGGCGGGGGCTGGTGGTGACGAGTGGGTTCGCCGCCGGATCAGCGGTCGACGTGGTGCGGTGGAAGATCGGCGAGGAGTCGTTCGATGTCCGGGTCCTCTTCCTCGGACAATGACTCGTCACCCCAACCGATCTCGCGTTCGTCGTCGAACAGCTTGTCGTCGTGCGGCTCTGTGGCCCCCATGATCTTCCCCTCGTGTGGCGCAGGTTGTTCGCAACGGAGGTCCCGGCGCGGGATACGGCCTGGTGCCGCGGTCTGGTGTCGCGATCCCGACAGTGCTTCGGGTGAATCGTTTGCAGGATTGGATGCGGGATTGGACTCCGGCCGGGTACGGGTTAGGGCCGGCCGTTGTTCGGCGGGCTGCCCGGAGTGTGCTTATTACTTCCCGATGGCCGCCGGCATGCTACCGAGCGGGCGGCCNCCCGGCCNCCCGGCCGCTTGGCCGCCCGCTCGCCGCCGGTCAATCTACGCCGCCGCTGCCGTCTCCGGTGGGTGCCGCCGCTAGGGCGTGCCCGATTATCTCGACGACCAGGCGCAGGGTCGCCCGGCTTCCCGCCAGGAAGGCATCCGTCTCCCGCTGGGACCAGGCAGAAGCGAGTATCCCGGGCTCCGGTACCCGGGCGGCCAGGAGCGCCCGTATCGACGCCCGGTAGCGGCTCACCGTGATCGGCGGATCGCCGACCGGATCTTCGTCGTAGTCCTCGTCCCGGTCTAACAGCGCCCGGACCTCATCCAGGCGGCGCGGGGTGGGGGGCATGGTTTCCTCCTCCATCTATTTGCTACTCAGCAAATTAGACCCTAGCGAGGTTCTTGAGGAAGAGCAAAGTGGTTACGATGTTCCGCGTGGACGACGGTGAGCAGTTGGTCGGCATCGGGGACATCGCGTTCCAACTCAAGATCACTCGCCAGGCGGTGGACTACTGGACACGCAAGGACTCCCGGTTTCCGGCGCCCTTGCAGGTCATCAACGCGCCGATGGGTAGCGGTGCCAAAGGCACCCGGGTTTGGCGCAAGCGAGAGGTAGACGCCTGGATCGTGGAGCACTATCGGCGGCGCAAACAGTAGGCGTCCCGGCCATCGGCCGAGGCCACCGCATCAGGTCAGATCTGTCGGCACCAGCGGCTCCGGGCCACCCCGGTGGCGCGGCCGGTTCAGGGTGGCCGAAAAACGCCGCCAGTGGGGCGGAAGGGCTTCCGTTAGATGAGTAAGTCCGAACTCCGGGCTGGCCGTAGCCGGGCCTGAAGAGATGGCTTCCAAGGTCATGGTGTGACGCAAGATCTGGAAACCCTCGCCGGCATCTCCCGGTTACCGCATCCGGGGGCNGGTGGGTGAGCCGCGGCGGGGAGGAGCTGGGTGCTCGGTGTCCGGGCATGCCAAAGGCGTCCAGGCCGAGATGCCCGGACGCCTTGGGCGGATCCAGCGGCTGGTCAGGCCGCCGCGGTGCTGGAGGCCGGAGTCGACGTCGTCGAGGAGGCCGTGGCGGTGCCGCCCGACGAGGTCGAGGACGACGAGTCCGAGCTGACGGAGCTGTTGGTGCTCCCCCCGGATGTCGCCTCGCTGCTGCCACCCGTGGCCGTGGCGTCGCCGACGTCCTTGGGGCGGTGCTGCGTGGNCCCGCCGGAGGAGTTGGACCGGCTGTCGTTCTTGTAGAAGCCGCTGCCCTTGAACACCACGCCCACCGAACCGAACACTTTACGAAGTCGTCCGGCGCAGGCCGGGCACTCCGTCAGTGATACGTCGCTGAAGCTCTGTACGGCCTCAAGGTCACGCCCGCAGTCGGTGCAGCGGTACTGGTAGGTAGGCACGTGCTCCTCCCGGAGTTGGCACTCTGACGTGGAGACTGCCAACTTTAGCTTGTAGAGGGCCCGAGATGTTCCCCGGTGCCATCGGTTGGTTCGCACCGTAGCGTACGACTCGGCGTGATGATGATCTTCACGTTGTGATCGTGGGACTCCATGGGGATCTCATCCAGAACCTCTTGGTCGTGCAGGACGGCGATCACCGGAACGTCGGCGCCCACCCGGGCCAGCACCCGGTCATAGGAGCCCCCACCGCGCCCCAGACGCCGGCCCGTCCGGTCGACCGCGAGCGCCGGGATGATCACCACGTCGGCCTCGGCGAGAACCCCACGGGGTGCCGCCGCCGGTGGTTCGCGGGTACCCAGCGCGCCGGGCACCAGTGTTCCGACGTGCTCCCGGAAGTCCAGATCGAGATCGGCGCGTAGGGCGGGCAACAGCACCCGCACTCCGCGAGCCAGCAGTCGATCGAGCAGTTCGGCGGTGTCCGGCTCGCCGGGCAGCCCCACATACGCCGCCACGCACCGCGCGGCCTCCACCTCGGGCAGCCGCTGGATGCGGTTGGCCAGTCGGGACGCATCCGACCTGGACAGCGAGCCCCGACGCNGGGCCACGGATGCGCGGCGCTGTACCAGTAGCCGGGCCCGCAGGCGAGCCTTGGCCTCGCCTGCCTCGCTCGTCTCACCCAGCGCCGACGCGCCGCCGACTAGGGCGGGTGCGATCTGCCCGGAGCCGCCGCCGGCCTCGGGGCCGGTGCCGGGGGTTCGGTCGACACCGTCGTGGCGGGGGCGGGNACGCCCCNGGNCCGCTGGCCGACTCCCGCGTCCGGACACCGGTCCGGGATGCGGACGGATCGTCAGCTCGACGGTGAGCTCTTCGTCGAGATCACCCGGAGGCCGGTCATTCCACTGCACACCGACAGCCTCCCGCAGGTTGGCCGCCAGCGGGGGGTTGCCGCGGCATACGGCACGCGAACGTGGGCGTGATGTCGGGCGGAGGGAGCGCAGGTTACCAATTGTGGCACCCATAGTTACTGATGGTGATTTGTCGATTGTTGGTGGAGGTGTTGTCAGTTACCGGTAGGGGTGTTGTCGGTGGTGGACCGGGTGGCACGGAGTGCCGCGGGCTCGTTCTCGGACCCGCGGCGCATGTCCGGGCGGGCGGCGGGCGGGACCGGCGGCCGCCGTGAGCTGTGCATTGCCTGTGCTGGGGCCGTGGACGGTGCCCGTGTCCACGGACCCGACTAAGGTTTCGGCTATGCCAGTAACGAAGGCGGTCATTCCAGCCGCGGGTCTGGGGACCCGCTTCCTGCCGGCGACGAAGGCCGTCCCCAAGGAGATGCTGCCGGTCGTCGACAGGCCGGCTATCGAATACGTCGTCGAGGAGGCGTCCCGCGCCGGCCTGCGCGATGTCCTGCTTGTCACAAGCCGCACGAAAAAGGCGATCGAGGATCATTTCGATCGTGAGGCGGACATCGAGGCGGCCCTCGAACGGAAGGGTGACGATCTTCGTCTCCGTCGGGTCCGGGTGTCGGCGGAACTGGCCGAGGTCCACTCGGTCCGCCAGCAGTCGCCGCGTGGGCTCGGTCATGCCGTGCTCTGCGCGGCGGCGCACGTGGGAAACGAGCCGTTCGCTGTCCTCCTCGGTGACGATCTCATCGACGAGCGGGACCTGCTGCTCGAGGAGATGCTTGCCGTGCAGCGCCGCTTCGGGGGCAGCGTCATCGCCCTGATGGAGGTGCCCGAGGACCAGGTCTCCCTCTACGGCGTCGCCACGGTGGAGTCCGTCGGCACCAGTGCCGGCACCGGCAGTGCCGACGACCGGTACGGGATCGTGCGGATCCGTGACCTGGTCGAGAAGCCACCGGTCGCGCAGGCCCCGAGCAATCTGGCGATCATCGGGCGGTACATCCTCTCGCCGACGATCTTCGACGTCCTGCGGCGGACCGAGCCGGGACGGGGCGGGGAGATCCAGCTCACCGACGCCCTGCGGATCCTGGCGCTACGGGCGGTCGAACCGGCCGGTGCCGCGGGGGACGCCGGCACCGACACTGCCGCCGAGCCCGTGCACGGGGTGATCTTCACGGGTCGGCGGTACGACACCGGTGACCGGGTGGACTACCTGAAGGCCGTCATCCGGCTCGCGTGCGAGCGCGCCGACCTTGGCCCCGAGCTGTACCCGTGGATCGAGGAGTATGTCGCGTCTGGTGGTCCGAAGGCAGCATTGTCCTGATTTATCCATATTGCTTAAATTTATCCGCTTCATCGCCTGAGGGTGCCGGGATGTGCCGGCTTCTCTTCGGGTAGGCCTTGACGGCTCCGGTGACGACTCCGGTGACGACTCCGGCAAGGACCGGAACGCTCCCGGAACCGGCCAGCGCCCGGCGGTCGCGGCATGCCGTTCGGACCGGGAGGCCCGGAGNGGGAGGCCNGGAGCGGACGCCCCCCGCCCCGACCGCTGGAGCTACCTGAAGGTAACTGCGGGTAATACCTGAAGGTAACTGCGGGTAAGAGATGTCCGGGCTTCGACGGCCGTAGCCTGGGTGATGCCGGACCCGGCGTGCGACGAGTGGTGCATCGAAGGGCAGAGAATTGGACGGGCGCCCATGATTTCGGTGGATGAACACCTCGAGCGGATCCTGGCTACGGTGCGGCCGACCCGCGCTCGGCAGGCCAGGCTGGACGAGGCGCACGGATGCGTGCTCGCCGCGGACGTCCGGGCGACGGTCGCGCTTCCCGGGTTCGACAACTCGGCCATGGACGGGTACGCCGTCCGGGCCGCCGACGTGGCCGAGGCGTCGGCGGCCACTCCCGTCTCCCTACCGGTCATCGGCGACGTCCCCGCAGGTCCGGGTTCGCCGGCCGCGCTGCTCCCCGGCGCCGCGGTACGCATCATGACCGGGGCCCCGCTGCCCCCGGGAGCGGATACGGTCGTCCAGCTCGAGTGGACCGACGGTGGCCGCCGGACCGTTGCGGTCCAGCGGGCGCCGCGCCGTGGCCTGCACATCCGCCGGACGGGGGAGGACGTCGCCCCGGGCGCCCTGGTGCTCCCCGCCGGGACGATCATCGGCTCCGCGCAGATCAGCCTGCTCGCCGCGGTCAACGTGGCCTGCCCGCCGGTGCATCCCCGGCCGCGGGTGGCGGTGCTGTCCACCGGGACCGAGCTTGTCGAGGTCGGTACACCGCTGGGCGCCGGGCAGATCGTCGACTCGAACAGCCATGGCATCGCCGCCGCGGCACGGGAGGCCGGCGCGGTGGTACGCCGCCTGGCCGGGGTGCCCGACGAGCCGGACGCCTTCGCAGCAGCCCTGCACGGGGTGCTTCCCGACGTGGATGCTGTGGTGACGACCGGTGGCGTCAGCGTCGGGGCATATGACGTCGTCAAGGAGGTGCTCGCGCGGACCGGGACTGTCCGGTTCGATCGGGTCGCGATGCAGCCGGGCAAGCCGCAGGGTTTCGGCCTGGTCGACGGTGTGNCCGTCTTCACGTTGCCGGGGAACCCGGTCAGCGCCCTCATCTCGTTCGAGCTGTTCGTCCGCCCGGCCCTGCAACGTATGCGCGGTCTCGCCGGCACCGGGCTCCCGCGGATTGTCGTGACCGTCGGATCCGACCTGCGTTCCCCCCTCGGGAAGAGGTCCTTCCCGAGGGTGGGGCTGGAGCGGAGCGGGGACGGTAGGCGCCTGGAACCCGCCACCGTCGCCCATCTGGCCGGCGGGCAGGGGTCACATCAGCTCACCTCGCTGGCGGGAGCGCAGGCGCTGCTGATCATCCCCGAGGGGGTTACCGAGGTGCCGGCGGGCAGCCGGCTGCCGGCGTTGTTGCTCCCGGACGCATCGGGGGCCATTCTCTCCGGCATGGCCTGGGTGGTTGCGGACACTGCGGACGTCGATGCCCCGGATCCGGCTTCCCCGGATCCGGCTTCCCCGGATCCGGCTTCCCCGGCCGGCTTCGGCCCGCGGGCCGAAGCCGGCCGGGGGAACGCGGCCGTGCCCCGGGCCGCCGGATCGGCGGCCCGGTGACCGCCGCCCGGCTCACCCACGTCGACGATCGCGGCGCGGCCCGCATGGTCGACGTGTCGGCGAAGGACGTCACCGTCCGTACCGCGACCGCCACCGGGATGCTGCGGGTCGTTCCCGAGGTTGTGGCGCTGCTGCGCGGGCAGGGGCTACCGAAGGGCGACGCCCTCGCAGTCGCCCGGGTCGCAGGGATCATGGGGGCCAAGCGCACGCCCGATCTCGTTCCGCTCTGCCATCCCATCGCGATCTCCGGCGTCACGGTCGAGCTGGACGTACGGGACGACGGTGTGGTGATCATGGCCACCGTCCGGACGGCGGACCGGACCGGCGTCGAGATGGAGGCGCTGACCGCCGTCGCCGNCGCCGGGCTTACGCTGCACGACATGGTCAAGGCGGTGGATCCCGCCGCGGAGCTGACCGGGGTGCGAGTGATCGCGAAGACCGGGGGGCGCTCCGGAGACTGGCATGCCGACCCCCCGCCGGACGCGGGGTCCGCGGAATGAGTGGCAGGCGCCACCTTCCCGCGGGTGCCCGGGCCCGGGTCATCACCGTCTCCGACCGGGCGTACCGAGGGATCTATGCCGACCGGTCGGGCCCGTTGCTCGTCGCCGGGCTCGTCGAGCTCGGTTTCGAGGTGGGCGCGGCGACGATCGTCCCGGACGGGCGGGATGAGATCGTCGCGGCGCTGCGGTCCGCCGTCGCCGACGGAGTGGACCTGGTGGTGAGCACCGGTGGCACCGGCCTCGGTCCCCGCGACGTCACCCCCGAGGCGACGCGCGAGGTGATTGAGCGGGCCGTGCCCGGACTCGCTGAGGCGCTGCGCGCGGCGGGTCGGGAGACCGTGCCGGCGGCGATGCTCTCCCGTGGGCTCGTCGGAACCGTCGCCGCCACCCTGGTGGTGAATCTGCCCGGCTCGACCGGTGGGGTACGCGACGGGCTGGGCGTGCTGGCCGGGGTGGTGGGTCATGCCGTCGCCCAGCTGCGCGGAGCCGACGACCACGGGCACCCGGCCGCGGGGTCCGCGGGCCCTGCCGCTGCCGTCGATGCCGCTGCCGTCGATGCCGCTGCCGTCGATGCCGCTGACGCCGGATAGGGCGCGACGGTGGGAGCTCCGGGTTGGCCGGCAGTCCTGACTGACGGACGGGTCCAGGTGCGGCCGCTTCGTCTGCGTGACGCCTCCACGTGGGTCGAGGTGCGGCTGCGCAACGCCGACTGGCTGGCGCCGTGGGAGGCGACCCCACCCGGAGTGATGATGGTCCGCGAGACCTGGGCGCAGCGCCAGACCCTCTCGATCTACCGTCAGATGTGGCACCGCCTGCGCCAGCAGGCCCGGCTCGGCGCCACGTTGCCGTTCGCGATCACCTTCGAGGGGCGGCTCGTCGGTCAGGTGACCGTGTCCACAATCGTGCGCGGGGCGTTCAACAGCGCTCAGGTCGGCTATTGGATCGACAGCGAGTACGCCGGTCGAGGCATCACGCCGACCGCGCTCGCGCTCGTCGTCGACCACTGTTTCGGGCCGGTCGGGCTGCACCGGGTGGAAGCGAATGTGCGCCCGGAGAACGCCGCGAGCCGGCGGGTGCTCGCGAAGCTCGGTTTCCGCGAGGAGGGGCTGCACCGGCACTTCCTTGCCATCGACGGCCGCTACCACGACCACATCGGATTCGCGCTGACGACCGAGGACGTCCCCGAGGGCCTGGTGCACCGCTGGCGGGAGACCCGGTACAGCCGGCCCTGAGCGGCCGCCGCGCCGCCCGACGGTGCCGTGCCCGGACGGTGCCGTGCCCGACGGTGCCGCCGCGCCTGAGAACGATGCCTGGATCCATGGCTTGCGTGACACGTTCCACTCCGCCACCGGGACGGTGTCGGTTACCGGATGTAGTCCCTTCTCGTCACCGCCCGTCGTTCCGGATCTCAATCCGGTGACAAAGTGAAGGTCCTGACCGGATGCCGATGCTCTCTACGAGGGCTTCCATAGGCCATGCGCGGTTCTGGTGGGGTGCCACGGTGCGTTTTGACGACCACACATCCACCATCGCCCATCCGGTTGCGGATGCGACACGCGGGCTCCGGGTCGGTGACCACGTGGATTTCGCTCACTAGCGTCGACTACGAAATCGCAATCGTTGGTGTCGAGAAGAGGCTCCTCATGGTCAGAGCGCCCGCNCCCGCCGCGCTCGCCGCGGATGGTGCGCATCCAGTGGGTGGTGGGTGGGACGCGTTTCCCGCGGCGTTCCCTCCCCCCGATAACGGCGAACACCACGGAGACCACAGATCCCGCGAGATTGACAACGTAACCACAGGAGCGGGTGGGAGTATGGGGGCGGGCGGGATCATGGTGGTCGATGATGGGAGCGACCAGGGTCGTGCAGGTGTGATCCGATGAGCGCGTTGATCTGGGTGGCGATCGTCGCGGTCTGGGGGTTCGTGCTGATCCCGATGTGGCTGCGCCGTCACGACACGACGGCGCAGCAGCGGTCCACCGAGCGTTTCACGGTTGCGATGCGGGTGCTCTCCCGACGGCCGCCCGGCCGGGGCGGTGCCGTCGTCGATCGTTTCGGCGGCGATCATGGCGGCGTCTTCACCGTGGGAGGAACGGGAATGTCGCACGCGGAATTCTTCGATGGACCGGTCGACCTCGCGGAGCTCGGGGATTCGGTGTCCGCCGAGCCGTCCCGGGAGGCCGGAGCCCCCGGCGGGCAGCCGGTCGTCCCCGGGATGCCCATCGCGGCCGGCACGCCGATCGTCGAGGACGCTTCGACCGGTGGCGCGTTGCTATCCGGTGGCGGGTCTGCTGGCGAGGATCCGGAGGGCGGGGGCTCGGAGGACGGGTGCCCCGGCCGCCCACGGTGGTCGGGTGCGCACCCCGACGATCCGCGGGTGGATGTTCCTGCGCGCGGTCCCGAGCGTCGGGCGGACGCCGAGCGTGCCGCCCTGATGCGGGTGCGTCGGCAGCGCCTGCTCGTCCTGCTCGTCCTGCTTGCGGTGAGCATCGTGCTGGCCGCCGTCCTCGGCGGGCTGTGGATCGCCGGGCAGTTCCTCGTTGATGCCGTACTCGGCGCGTACCTCGTTCATCTTCGCCGGTCGGCGCAGACTGAGCGGCGGCTGGCCACCGCGCGTGCGGCGATGGACCGGCGGATCGAGGCCGAGCGGGCCGCCCGGCGCCGACGGCCCCCGATCGGGTCCTCCTTCGCCTACCGGCAGCGTCAGCCGGGACCGGACTCCCTGGAGGAGCGGGTTGGCCAGCAGCCGGTGGAGGAGCTCACCGACGAGGAGCTCGCGATCGCCTGCGCCGAGACGATCGACCTCGGCGCTCTGGCGGCTGGTCAGCCAGGCCTGGACGAGGGCGCGGAGGAGGACGATCTCGCCCGGTTCGCCGAGTACCCCGAGACGGGCTACGGCGAGACCGGTGTGGACGGTGTGGACGGTGTTGTCGGTGTGGACGGTGTCGTCGGTGTGGACGTGGCCTCGGCCCGGCCGGCCATCCGGTCCGCGCCCCGCGTGGGCACGCGCTCGACCACCTCACGTCCCGGCCGGGTACAGGTGAACCCCCCGGGGACGCACGGTGGGCTGGTGGCTCCCACCGGGATCATGCCCTCGGGTACGGCGACGCCGGCCGGGCCGACGGCCGATGCGTCACCGGCGGGCGGGAACGTCGTGGGGGACACGTCCGGCGAACTCGACCCGCTGCTGCGACGGCACGCGGNGGGGNGCTGATCCGCGGGGCCGACGCTTGCGACTGCCCGGACCGGGGCACCGTCGGCTCCGGCGAGCGGAATCGGGAACAGGACGATGTGGATGGGCCGTCCGTTCGCCCGGGCGGTGAGAAGTCGATCGAGACTGGTCAGGTTCTCTACGATGACGGCACCGGCCCCACCCAGAATCCGGTGGGCCGCGAGACTGACATCCTGGCCCGGTCCGGGTGTTCGATCAACGCTGAGCGCATCGATACCGACCGTCCGGACACCCGCGTTGACGAGGGCCCGCGCGGTGTCCGGCGCGAGATAGGGATGTCGTAGGTACCCGTCGTGGCCCCAGTGGACGGACCATCCTGTGACGATGAGGACGACGACATCGTGAGGAAACGGGCGGGTAAAGGGGCCTGATAGCACCTCCGGGCCGATCGCCGCCTGTGGACCGTAGCCCCGCGCGTCCAGCAGAACCGCGGGTCCGGTGAAACGTTGAAGCGGAACCTCGTCAAGCCTGGGCAGCGAGTCGTCGATGTGGAAGGGGGCGTCGACATGCGTGCCCGTCTGTGATCCCAGGTGCAGGCGCTGCACGTTGACGCCGGACTCGGCCGTGGTCAGTGCCGGTGACACGTCGACCTCGGGATCCCCCGGGTAGACGGGCATGCCGGTCACGATGGGTACCGACAGATCGATCAGCTCGGTGCTCACGAGACGATGATCTCCATCCGGTGTCCGCCCCCGGAGCCCGGGGCGGCCGAAGGCGGGCCGAGGGGGCCAGGCATGCCCAGGATCCCAGGAGGCAACACTCCCCGAGGACGTCACTCCCCGACCCCATCCGATGCCGCCATTACGGGGTCATGGGAGAGTCTGGGAGAAATAATCAGTGCGTCTGTGTATGGGCGCTGTCAGAGCTAGGGGGAGTCGTGGCCAAAGGTGACAACGCCGGGTGGACCCACGGCTCGGTGGTGCCGGACTGGGCGCCGCCGAACGTCGACCTGAAGAGCGACGTTCCGCACTCGGCGCGGGTCTACGACTACATACTCGGCGGCAAGGAAAACTTCCCGGCGGACCGGGCTGCGGCCGCGGAGTTCACCAGGAGTATGCCCAACCTACCCACGTCCATGCGGGCCAACCGGAACTTCATGGTCAGGATGGCCCGCGTCCTGGCGGCGGAGCACGGCATCCGGCAGTTCCTGNATATCGGTACCGGGCTGCCGACCGCGCCGAACCTACATGAGGTCGCGCCGGAATCGCGGATTCTCTATGTCGACAACGAACCGTCGACCCCATGGACGCACACACCAGCAAGGCCCCGCGGCTGTCGGACCCTCAGCGCCGTGCGCTGACTCTCGTTGCCGAGGGCACGGTTTTCTACCGGGCCGACAGCGTCGGTCACGGCTACTTCTCGGCGCGCGGCGCTTCTGAGATCAAGCTCAATGCCCGAACCATCGACAGCCTAGCCAGGCACGGTCTGATCGTCGAGGTTCCTGACCAGTTCCGTGACCTGCGCGGGGGGCTGGTTCGTTTCCGGCCGTACCGGCTGACCGACGCGGGCCGCACCGCCTTGGGGCTCGTTCATGAGGCCCCGCAGGCCGATGCCCCGGCGACGGTGGACGTTGCCGACGTCCGGGTGGGCATGGCTACGCCGCTGGGATGGGTCGACTACATTTCCCCTCTCGATGACGGCGGGGCCATCGTCTACTACCGGCCGTTCGATCGGTCCGCGCTCACGTGCCGCGCGTGGCCGCGCGGGGAGCGGCTGACGCTCGTTCCCTGCCCCCACGTCCCCAGCTACTTTGATCGCTCCCACTGCGCGAAGTGCGGTCACGAGCTGGGGAGCGTGGCCGCGTGAGGCCCGCCATCACGCTCTGGTCGGACAATCGGGACGCCGCGTACGGGTCTGGGGTGGTTCGCAAGCTGCGCACGATCGGTTACCGCCGGATCTCCGACGACCGTGAAGGGCTGGAAGCCGGGGTCACCCGCCAGGACGAGGACATCCGCGAGCTTGCCGAACGGCGTGACGACGTCGACCTGATCGACGTGCTGACCGACAACGACCTGTCGGCCACGAAGGACTACCGGCCGGAGTTCGA